>VBCL01000313.1 GCA_005888865.1 Betaproteobacteria bacterium
CAGACTGCATCGAGGGATGCGGATTTTCCGGGTGCCGACTCGAAGTTCCGGATCTCGATCTGGACGCGATAATCCACGTCCGCGCTCAGCGTCTGCGGGAACAGCGTGACGCGTGGCGTGCCCAGCAGCGCGACCAGATTTTCGGCGACCACGCGCGCAAGGTTGTCCTGCAGCGGCGAGGCCCAGCGGTTGAAATCGTCGACGGTCACCTGGTTGGCGCTCGTACTGACCACGATCTGTGGACGATCGACGGCTGCAGGTACCGAGACCGGGCCCACGGCGACCGAGAGTTTCGACGATGCTGCGCTCGGCGTGACGGTAGCGCTCAACGTGTAGAGGTGCGCGGGAGAGGACGCGCAGCCAGCGGCGACGGCAGCGAGTGTGAATACGATCGCGAGTGCGGCAGGACGGTCCATCATCTTCCTCCGCTCGATTCCCTCTTGCCGCGGATCACCGAGCTCGGTTGGCTTTCCAGCTGGTCGGTCAGAAGGCGCAGGCTCCGCGCGGCCCGCGCGAACTCCTGCAGCGCTTCGCGCAATTCCTGCTGGGCGGGTGCATTGGATCCCAGGAGTGACGTATCGGCGCTGTTCACTGCCCGCTCGACGGCGCCAAGCGTGCGGTGCAGGTCCTCGAGGCTGGTGTTGAGATGGGGTAGCAGTTTGACGTCGGCGTCGCTGATCAGTTTGTCCGCGGCCTTCAACGTCTGATCGAGGCTCTCGAGGTCCTTCTTGATGTTGTTGCCGATCGCCTCGAGCGGCATCTTGTCGATCTTGTCGACGACGCGGCCGAGTTTATCCTCCAGCTCGACGAGGGTGCCCGGAACGACCGGCAGCTCCGGCTCCTCCTGGCTCACGTCGACCTTCGCCTTCGGTGCGTTCGGATGGAAGTCGAAGGATACGTAGAGCTGCCCGGTCAGGAGGCTGCCGCTCCTGAGCTGTCCGCGCAAGCCTCGCTCCTCGACGAGGCGTTTCAGGAGGACGCCCCTTTCCGCGACGAGGCGCCGCAACAGGTCGCGCCGCTTCTGCTCGTCGGGCGGTACGACGTCGGGGCTGCGCGCATCCGCCTTTGCACTCGCGTAGGTCATGAGGCGCTCGGGAAAGTAGGTGATCACCACGCGCGGCCGGACATTGGCTTTCGCCGCGTCGAACTCGAGACCCACGCTCGTCACCTCGCCTGCCGGCAATCCGAGGAAGGTCACCGGCGCCCCCACGGCAAGTCCTCGCAGCGACTCCGTGAAGTGGAGGACATAGCGTCTTGCGATGGCGTCGGGGGCCTTCATCGCGGCAGTGCGGTCGTTGTAAAGCGTGAAGACCGCGTTGGCCGCCGCGGGCCCGGACGGCGGCTCGAATGGCGGAATGTCGAAGGCGAGACCGCCGATGAGCAGCGCCACCAGCGACTCGGTGCGCACATTGACACCGTCCGCACCGACCGACACGTCCACCCCACTCGCGTTCCAGAAGCGCGTCTCGGGGTACACGTAGGTATCGTAGGGTGCCTTGATGAATATCCTGACCTGGACCGTGTTGCCGTCGGGCGCGAGCTCGTAGGCGATGACCTGGCCGACCGGCAGGCGCCGGTAGTAGACCGGCGAGCCGATCTCCAACGATCCAAGGTCGTTCGCCCTGAGCGCAAACTGGCCGCCCCGCTCCTCGGTGATGACGGGCGCCACGTCGAGCCCGTTGAAGTAGTTCTGACTCTGTGCCGCTTTCCCGGGACCGAAACCGATGTAGTTGCCCGAAAGCAATGTGCTTAAGCCCGAGATCCCGCTCAAGCTGACGGTCGGCTGGACGATCCAGAACCTCGCGTCTTCGACCATCAGTCCGGCGGCATGCTTGGCGATCTTCGCTGTGACCCGCACCTTCGCGAAGTCGTTGGTCAGCTCGACATTGGTGACCCGCCCGATAACGACGTCCTTGTACTTGACGAGGGTCTTGCCGGCCTCGATGCCTTCGGCGGCGCTGAACACGATCTCGATGGTCGGCCCCTCGCTCCGAATGCGTTGGACGGCGATCCCGATCGCGACCACCGCGGCGAGAATCGGGATGATCCAGATGACCGAAATTCGCCCGCGCTTCGGGGGCGTAACGGTTGCCTCCGGGAGGCGCTCGAGATCGCCGGGCTCAGCCATGATGGAGTTGCCGCTCGCTTGCGGCATCCCAGATCAGGCGGGGGTCGAAGGACTGCGCCGCGAGCATGGTCAGCACTACGACCACCATGAAGAACACGACTCCCAGACCGGGCTCCACGGACATGAGCGGCTGAAGTTGCACGAGGGCGACGACAAACGCGTCGACGAAGACATCGAGCATCGACCATCGACCTATGAACTCGACCAGTTCGTAGATCCGGGTGCGGTCATGACTGTTTTCGACCGAGCCACGCTGAACGGTAACGAGCAGGTACGCGAGCGCAAACAGTTTGCCCAGCGGGATCATCACGCTCGCGACAAACACGATCAACGCGAGCGGCCACGAACCCGACGCGTACAGGAAAATCACCCCGCCGATGATGGTGTCGGACTCGGTCGAACCCAGCGCGGTGGTGCGCAGCACCGGCAAGACGTTCGCGGGTATGTAGCAGATCGCCGCGGCGACGATCAACGCCCACGTGTACTGGACCGAGTGCCGGCGGCGCCATACGAGCGCCGTGCCGCAGCGCGGACAATAGCCAGGCTTTGCGCGATCGGCAGGCCGCGACAACAGCCGACAGGTCGTGCAGGAGACCAACCCCACCCGAGCGGCGCTCACTTGGGCGGTGCTCATCGTGCTCCCGCGGGGTCGGACGCTGTGTCACTCAGCGTGGGTGGCGATTCTCCGTCGGCCCACGCGACCCGCTGCCACACCTCGTGCGGATCGAAGCTGACGAGGATCGCAGCCACGAGCACCACGAAAAGCCCTGCGGCGTACATGCCGATGCCCGGAAGGACGGTCGCGAGCTGTGCGATCTTGAATAACGCGACCAGGATGCCCAGCATCATGACTTCGGTCATGGACCAGGGCTCCATGAAGTGCGCCAACCTCAGCAGCTCCCCGACCCAGCGGGGCGCGGGCGGACGGCGTATGGCGAGCAGGACCGTGAGCAGGAAGAGGACGTGGCCCGCAGGCGCGATCACGGCACAGAAGGCAACGATGACTGCGGTGATTTGGCTCCCTTGAAGCCACATCTCGTGAGCGCCGCCGATGATGGTCGTGCTGGATTCGCGCCCGACCGCCGACAGTCCCATCAAGGGCATCGTGTTGGCAACGATGAGTGCGATCGCCGCTGCGATCGTAAGCGCCAGCGTACGGTCGAGCGTATCGGAACGCCGCGTTGCCAGCGTCTTGCTGCATCGGCCGCAGCGCGCCTTTCCGCCCAGGGGCAGTGGCGGGATGCGTTGCAGCAGATCGCAGTCCGGACAGGCAATCGTTTCCATGGCCCCCGCGCCGCCGCTCAGGGTCGACCGACGTACAAGCGTGCTGTCATTGGAATCCCCCTGCGCACCCGTTGAATGTCCCGCCGGGGCGCGCGGGGGATCATCGTCGACGTGGAGTCATGTGTCAATTGGTGCCGCTCCGCCGGGCATTCGCCACGACCGTCAGCGCAGGAGCCTGAGGTCGATCGAGTTGGCGACTGCGACGCCACCGGCGATGTTGGGATGCAGGTGATCTCGGCTGTCGTAGGCGGGCAAAGGCTCGGGTCGCGCAGCACCAGATCGGCGTCGACCACCCCGTCGAATGTTCCGCTGGTCCGAATCCATTGATTGAGGGCCACGCGCTCCGCTTCGTGTTCCGGCGTGTCGAAGCCGGGAAGGCTTATGTTGCCACCCATGGGGGATAGGGTGCAGCCGAGGATGGTGAGACCGTACTCGTGGGCTCGCCCGATCAGCTGTCGTAATCCTGCAATGACATCATCCACGGACGCTTGCTCGGACGCCGGATAGAACGCACCAGCGCCGGCGAGATCGTTCAGCCCGATCCAGACGATCACGACATGCGCGCCTGCCTGGCCGAGGACGTCGCGATCGAACCGAGTCAGTACACTCTGTCCCCAGTGCGTTTCGGGTCCTGTCGGGCCTGCGCTGTTGAAAAGCAACCGATTGCCTGCAATGGCCGTGCTCACCACGCCGAGGTTGTCGATGTGACGGGCGTTCAGACGGTCGGCGAGCGCTCTGGGCCATTGAGAGACCAGCGTCGCCGAATCGGTGATCGCTACGATGGCGTCCCCGGGTCTCGAAGTCAGAACGCTGACGCCCGAGACGAAGGGCCATTCCGAAAGCGCTGTCGCGCCGGGGAGATCGACGGAGCCCGTGAAATCACCCGCCGACGACACGTAGCTCGCCCCCTGGAAGAGGGTGGTGGTCTCGCCGTTTGTGGCAGAAGGCAAATAGAGACTCACGGCGAGATCAGAGACCGGTGCCACCTGAAGATCGACCGGATCGCTCAATGCCGGAGCACCGGCTGGAATGCTGACCGAAGTTCTCCCGCCAAAGGTCAGAACACGGTCCGTCCCGGCAACGATCGCGGAGCCCGAACTGGACACCGCGACGTGAGCGGCGCCGATGACGAGCGGCGCGGTGCCAAACGTGTTGGCGATGCGGACGCGCACTTGATCTCCACCGACGCTCGTGTGGACGATCTCGCGCAGCGTCTGATTCGTGTACGGGGCAGTGTTGGCGGGGAGGGGAGCGATATGACCGACCGCCCAAGACTGGACACGGTCCCCGGGTTCATTGCCGTTGGGCGCCGCCCAACCGTCCCCGCCAAGGACTCCGATCGTGGCGGCCGCGGCCCAGACCAACAGTCCGCGTTTGAGTCCGGTCGATGCCGAGTTGCCAGAAAGGGAAGAAAACTGCCTCATAGCAGACCTCCTTCTTAGATTTTGCGTTCTTTGCAGCGTTGTCCCTTCCCGCGCCCTGCGAATCCACGCTGGTGGAGCACCATCGCGGATTGGGCATCATGCCGCCGCTCGGTGTCCGCTGTAAAGGCGAAATCACTTGGTCTCGAACCGGCGAGGATGTCATCGGCTCAATCGATGGCGCGGAGCGTTCCCGCTTCAGCTCTCGCCAGGAACCAGAAGCCGACCGCCTGATCCTAAGTTGGTGAGGCGTTGAAAGGACACCAGAGGGGAAGGATGAGACCGATCAAGAACATGGAAACAGGCTACGGCATCGTCGCGGTCGCGCTTCATTGGCTCATGGCCGTCCTGCTCATTACGCTCATAGCAGTGGGCCTGTACATGGCGAGGCTTCCGGACGTTGGTTTCGACACGACGAAAATCATGCTAATCCTGTACCACAAGGACTTAGGCATGCTGGCGCTCGCTCTGGCCGCAGTGAGGCTGGCGTGGCGTGTCACGAACACGCTCCCGCGACTGGTTGAGCATCTTCCAGACTGGCAAAAAGTCGTCGCCCGATTCGTACACCTCAGCTTTTACGCATTGATGCTCGCCTTGCCGGTCACGGGATGGTTGATGTCGTCGGCGGCCGGGTTCCCGGTGTCGTTCCTTGGCTTGTTCGACTTGCCCGACTTAGTCCGGCGTGACGATTATCTGTTTCAAGTATTCGTCGCGGTCCATAAATGGCTGGGCTATGCGCTGATTCCCCTGATAGTCGTTCATGCCGGTGCCGCACTGAGGCACCATTTCATCTGCAAGGACGACACGTTGCGGAAGATGCTGCCAGCCACTCGCGTCAGCCCACGTTCGCACGAACGAACTCGACGAGCTCCTTCAGCGCCCTCGCCGTAGCGTCATTGGCGGCAACGGTCCCGGCATAGGGCGTTCTTTCCCGCATGGGCTCGCGCACGCTTATCTCCCTGGTGCCGATGACGTGGTCGCTCGCCTCGGCGCTAAGCTGCACCCGCAGATTCAATTCCAGCGTCGCCGGCTCCGAAGTGAAGTTCTGCCGCAGCGCCACGAGCTCGGTTCGAAGCGAATGCGTGAAACGACCCGCGAACGGCGGCGTTACGACCGCGCTGAAATAGTGCGCGTCCTGCAGCGTCTTCACCATCAGGCGATGAATCATCTCGGACGGCTTCTCGCCCCATTCGGTCCGGCTGAAGTAGGCGATCTCATACGGCTTGATCTCGTAAGCCATCTGAGTCGTGTCGTAAACCGTGCTCGTTTCCGGCGGGAATACCAGCAAGGTTGCCTGATGCGTCTTGCCTTCGGGCAGATCCACCGGGATCTTCGTCAGCATTTCCTTCCGGGTTTCGACGTTCGCAGGCG
>VBCL01000314.1 GCA_005888865.1 Betaproteobacteria bacterium
AGGGGCACGCGAAAGGTCACTCCGAGCTTCTCCGCGACCGCCTGCGCCTCGCGCATCATGTCGGCGGCAAGCTCGCGCGTTGCGCTCTCCTGACAGATGTCGACGAGCGTCGCGTGGGTGAGCGCGCTGATCGGGTTGAAGCTCATGTTGCCCCATAGCTTGAGCCAGATTTCCGAGCGGATGTCGACGAGAATCGGCGATTTGAGGCCCGCCCCTATGAGCGCATCCGACACGCGCTTGACGCGCTCGCTCTCGGTTCCGTCGAGCTCGCCCACCGGGAAGCGATCGCCTTCGAGGTGCTTCACCACGCCGGGCGCAACGACCTCGCCGGCGGGATAGACGACGCAGCCGATGAGACGGCGCGATTCGATGTTCTATTCGATCACGCCATTCGGATCGGCGGTCTTCAGCCGGTAGCCGGCGTGGGGCCCGGAGAAATTCTGGAAGTACCACCATGGCAGGCCGTTCTGGATGGTCACGACCATGGTGTCTTCGCCGAATAGCGCGCGCATCTGCGGCGCCACCGCCGCGATGTCGTAGGCCTTGAGCGCCAGGAACACGAGGTCCTGCAAGCCCGCATCAATGCAGTTTGCCACCGAGCGCAGATCCTTTGCGATCTCTTCCACGCCGTCGTTGTGGACGAGCTTGAGGCCGTTCCTGCCGATCGCCTCCAGATGCGCGCCCTTTTCCACGACGGTGACCATCTGCCCGGACAATGCGAGGCGCACGGCGAGCATGCCGCCGATCGCCCCCGCGCCGATGACCGCGATTCTCATCGTCGCCTCCTCATTCGAACCGATTGGTCAGCGCGCCGATGCCGTCGATGACGATGCTGACCGTGCTGCCAGGCTTCATCGAACCGACGCCGGTCGAAGTCCCGCAGGCGATCACGTCGCCTGCTTCCAGCGTCATGTCGTGCGAGATGAGGCTCACGAGTCTGGCGGGCGCAAAAATGATGTCTGCGACCGGATAGTTCTGACGCTCCTGGGCGTTGAGTATCGTCTTGACGACGAGCTTCGCCGGATCGACGCCGGTGGCGATCACCGGGCCGAACACGCCGAAGCTGTCAAAGCTCTTGGCGCGCGTCCACTGCGCGAAGCCCGGATCCCGGCCGATGATCTCGATGGCGGTGACGTCGTTGATGCAGGTGTAGCCGAAGATGCAGCGCTCGGCATCGGCTTCGGCGACCGCGCTGCAGCGCTTGCCGATGACGATGCCGAGCTCACCCTCGTACACGACCTTGCCAGCATAGGACCCCGGGGCGCGAATCGTCTCGCCGCCGGCCAGAAACGAATTGCCGGCCTTGAGGAAGTAGAGCGGCTCGGCAGGAACCGCGTGGTTGAGCTTGGCGACGAGCGCATGATAATTGTCGACCAGCGCCACCATCTTGCTCGGCGTCGTCGGGGTCAGCAGCTTCGCGGCGCCGAACGGAATCGATTCTCCGGTCGGCTGCGGATTGGCCAGCATGTCGCCCGCCTGGACCCGAAGCGTGTCACCTTCGACCGTGCCGAAGCATTCGCGTCCATCATGCGTAACGCGTGCCCATAGGGCCATAGTTCCTCCTTTCGCCTCGGTCGCCGACGCGAGAGGTCGAGCTCAAATCTGAGGTTCCATGATCCTACGCTTAACCGGCGGAGTGCCTCTTTGCATCGACCGACAACTTCTGCACGACAAACACCAGCGCGAGCAGCACCAGGCCGATCGCATCGCTGATATAGCCCGGCTTGATCAACAGGATCGCCGCGGTCACGAGGAGAATGCGTTCCCACCAGCGCGCCTCGCGCAGGAGGTAGCCCTGCAATCCGGCCGCAAGACACATGACGCCGATCACGGCCGATACCGACGAGGTGATGCTGGTGAACAGATCGCCGATCAGCATCAGCGACGGCTCGTAGACGAACATGAATGGCACGATATAGGTGGGCGCCGCGATCCGCACCGCCTCCCAGCCGGTCTTCCACAGGTCCGACCTGGCGAGACCCGCCGCCGCGAACACGGCCAGCGCGACCGGCGGCGTGATCGCCGACAGGATCGCGAAATAGAACGCGAACATATGTGCAACAGGCGCGATAGCGCCAAGCTTGATCACTGCAGGCACGAGCAGCGAGACCATCACGATGTACGACGGCGTCGTGGGCATACCCATGCCGAGGACGATCCCCGCAATCGCGGTCAGGACGAGCGCGGCCACGAGCGAGCTCTGCGCCAGGACGATCACGAACTGGGTGAACGTGATCCCGAGCCCGGTGATCGTGACACAGCCGATGACGATCCCGGCACAGGCACAGGCCATCGCGACCGAAAGCGTGTTGCGCGCGCCATCGATAAGCGCGCCGACCACGTTCTGCCAACCGATGCCCGCGCGCGTGCGCGCGCGCAGCAGCGCCATCGGGATGCACGTCAGCGCACCCACCAGCGCGCACAGCGGCGCCGAATAGCCGAGCATCAGACCGAAGAGCACAACGAAGATCGGCACGAACAGGTGGCCGCGCTCGCCCATCACCTTGAAGAAGCGCGGCAGCTCCGACTTGGGCACGCCGGCCAGTCCGTAACGCTTCGCGTCGAAGTGCACCGCGAAGAACACGGCGACGTAGTAGAGGAGCGCCGGAATCGCCGCCCACAGCGCCACTTGCGCATACGGCACCGCCAGGAATTCCGCCATCACGAATGCGGCAGCGCCCATCACCGGCGGCATGATCTGCCCGCCGGTCGACGCGACTGCTTCCACCGCGGCCGCGAACGGCGGGCGAAAGCCGGTACGCTTCATCAACGGAATCGTGATCGGACCGTCGACCATCACATTGGCGACCGCACTGCCGGAAACGGTGCCGAACAGCGCCGAGGAGACGATCGCGACCCTGCCCGGTCCGCCCGCGGTGTGACCGGTGAGCGACATCGAGAAGTCCATGAAGAGCTGGCCGGTGCCGCTGCGCTCCATGAACGCTCCGAACAGCACGAACAGCATGACGTAACTGGCGGACACGCCGAGTGTCGAGCCAAAGATGCCTTCGGTGGAGAAATACAGCTGCTCCATCAAGACTTGCGGAGTGATACGGGTGAAGCCGACCGCGTAGACCAGGAACGCTATGGCGGTCAGCGGCAGGGCAAGGCCGATTATGCGTCGTGTCGCCTCGAGCACGATCGCCACCGCGACCATGGCGTAGAACCGGTCCATCGCGGTCAGATCGTCGATGTAGATGATGCGGTTGATGAAGTATTCGTAGTTGAGAAAGATATGCAGGACGAATCCGTAGCCCAGCGCCAGCAGGACGAGATCCGCGATGCGCCAGGCAGACGAGCGGCCCGGGCGCAGCGGATAGAGCAGGAACACGAGCGTCAGAGCGAACAGCAAATGCGTGCCGCGAAAGATGATCGCTTCGGGCGGGCCGAACGCCGCGACGTACATATGGTAGAGCGACATCGCCACCGCGACTGCGCTGATGAGCCAGCGCAACGCCGAGCTCGTCGGCGTGGTCGGCTGCGCTTCCTCGGAGACGATGACGGTCGTGGGCGCCTC
>VBCL01000315.1 GCA_005888865.1 Betaproteobacteria bacterium
TTGTCCTCGTCACACGCGCCGCAGGCGTAGACCATCGTTGGCAACGCGCCCAGCAGTCCTGCGAATGCCACGAGCCATGACTTTTTCATGTCGTATCTCCTCGATGGGCGCCCGGGATCATTTGCGCTTGGCGCCCGCATCGGATTTCGGCGATTCCGGCGCCCCGCCCGACAGCGTCTGGTTCGGTTGCAACGCGGTGCCCTGCGCGGCGGGCTGCGGCTGCTCCTTGCCCTGCGGACGCAGGTTTGCGTCGGCCCACTTGAAGTACGCGATGTAGGCGCGGATCTCGTCGTCGGAGGCGCCCTGGTTTGGCATCGGCAGCTTGTACTTGTCGAGCAGCTGCTTGGCGGTCGCGTCCGTCTGCAGCATTTGCTCGGGCGCCTTGAGCCAGCGAGCGAGCCAGGCGTCGTCGCGCCGCTTGGTCACGCCGTAGAGATCGGGACCGAGCTTGTCGCCGCCGGCGATCGAATGGCAGGCGAGGCACTTCGACTCGAACGACAGCTTGCCCTTCACCGCGACCGGATCCGTCGGTGCAGAGGTGGCCGGGATGTTGTGGTGCTCGCTGTCCGACGCACCCTCCTCCGGCTTGCCGCCCGCGGCGATCAGACCGATGGCGCCCTGCGAGGCGTTCGCGAAGTGGTGGTCGACCATGATGTATTTTCCGGCCTCGGGAACCGCGAATTCGACGATGGCACTGTTCGAGGATCCCAGGAGCACGGTTTGCGCGCCGCGGAGCTGGTTGTCCGGATTTCCCTCCAGCCACACGCGATCGAAGATCGTCCCGACCACGTGAAAGCTCGAGGTGTTCGACGGGCCGACATTGAGCACGAACAGGCGCACCCGCTCGCCGGGCTTCGCCGGCAGCGGCTTGTCGACAAAACCGTTGTAGCGTCCATTGAACACCGTGTACGTCGGCGCCTTGGAGCGAACGCGATCCCCGTCGAGCACATACAGCGGCTGGCCGTCGACCTTGCGTTTCTGCGGGTCGAGCTTGGTGTAGAACTCGCTCTGGATGACCGCGAACTCACGATCGACCTTGGTCGGATAGCCGCCACGCGGCTCGACGATCATCATGCCATACATGCCCGACGCAATGTGCTCGAGCACCATCGGCGTGCCGCAGTGATACATATACACGCCCGGATAGTTGGCCGTGAACTCGAAGCTGATGGTCTGTCCCGGCGCGACCGACTTGTACTTGTCCTGCGGCGACACCATCGCCGAGTGGAAGTCCATCGAATGCTTCATCGGCGCGGCGGTCACCTGCACCCCCGGCGCGGGCTCGTCGCTGCGATTGGTCATCGAAAACTTGATGCGATCGCCCACGCGGGCGCGCACCACGGGGCCCGGCACCTGATCGCCGAAGGTCCACGCGCTGAACTTCACGCCCGGCGCAATCTCGATCACCTTGTGCGTCGTATCGAGCCGGATCTCCTTGACAGGATCGGGCGCGAGCGGCTTCACGGCCGCCTCCATGCTGAGCGCGTTGCCCGCGGCAAAGGCGCCGGTGTGGCGCTCGGAGGTGAGCGTCGACGGTCCCGGCTTGAAATCCATCTTCGCCATGTCGTAGGCATCGACCGGTGCAGCCGAAGCGGCCGGGGCCGGTGGGGCCGTCGTATTGGGCGGCGGCTCGGCGGATCGGCTGCACGCCGCGAGGGACAGCGCGGCCCAAACCAACGCTCCGATCGCCCGCGTCGACGGGCAGGACCTGGGCGCTACGGTGAAAGTCGTCTTCACAATTTTTCCTTTCATGATTTGAGCTAAGCGACTCGTGCGCGTGCCGCATCGATGAAGAGCACCTTCGCCACGGCATGGCGATTGCGCACCAGGTCTTCCAGTGTGTATTGGTCCAGTACCGCATAGAACGCCTTGACCGCCTCGTCCAGCGCGTGCCGCAGCTTGCAGATCGGCGTGATGACGCAGCGATTGCGCTCGCGGTCGAAGCATTCGGCGGGCATCGGGCGACCCTCGGTCGTTCGCACCACCTTGCCGATGTTGATCGCATTCGGAGCCTTGGCCAGTTGTAAGCCGCCTCCCTTGCCGCGGACATTGGCAAGCAGCCCCGCCTTGCCCAGCAGGTGCACCACTTTCATCAGGTGGTTCTCCGAGATTTCGAACGTCCTCGCGATCTCCGCGATGGTGGCGCGACGCTCGGGGTCCGCGGCCAGGAACATCAGCACGCGCAGGCTGTAGTCGGTAAAGCTCGTCAGGCGCATCGGTCATCCTCCGCTTTCCGTAGAGGCATCCTATTTGCACCTTTTGTAAGATGCAATCGTTTTACATCTTTAATCGCGCTCATCTTGATCTGCGTCAATAAACCGGGGCCCACGCAGGCTCGGACGCTGCGCTGCTGGAGGGGGCACGGCGATTGCGGTACCTCCGAACGCGACTGCGTCCGCCGGGCCGCACGCGTCGCCCGCACTCGCGTACTGATTGCGATCTGGTGACGCGTTGGGGGGAAAGGCCCCAGCGGGGAGCCCGCTGGGTTACTGGTAGGCCGTACTGGACTTGAACCAGTGACCAACGGATTAAAAGTCCGCTGCTCTACCAACTGAGCTAACGGCCCGCCGAAACCTGGAAATTATAAGGCAACGACCCACTTGACGCGATGCGCGCGGGGTTTGGCCGCGTCGGCAGCCCTCGCTAATTCAGATCGCGCGTGAAGAGATCGGGCACCGACATGAACTCGATGCCTTCCTCGCGCAGCGCATCGGCTTCCTCGTGGGTGGCCTGACCGCGAATTCCGCGCTTGGGCGCTTCCTCGTAATGGATCTTGCGCGCTTCTTCCGGAAACGCGCGGCCGACGTTATCGGTTTCGGCAATCAGCCGGCGAATGACCTTGAGGGCCTGCGCCTCGACGTTTGCGACGGGCGCATCCTTGTGCTCGGTAACGGGTGACGGGGTTTCCGGCGCGGGAATCGTCGCGCGACCGACCTGGATGTTCGCCGACGGGCGGCGCTCGATTTTCGCATCGTCGCACATCGGGCAGCGGATGAGCGCATCGCCACGCTGCCGCGTGAATTCCTCCGAGGAGCCGAACCAGCCCTCGAAGCGGTGTTGCTGTGCGCAAATGAGGTCGTAAACGATCATGAGGCCCGCATCGCTTTCATCCTGCACGCCAGTATTGGTACTTCAGGGCGGCAATGCAACCCCCGACGATGGAGGCCAGCGCGATGAACGAGCCGATCGCCAGGGTCGAAATGCCGGTCAGGCCCTGGCCGATCGTGCAACCCAGCGCGGTCACCCCGCCAAATCCCATTAACACGCCACCGACGATATGGTTGACCAGATCCTCGGTGGACGCGAAGCCTTCCCATCGAAAGCGCCGCGTCGCCAGTGCCATCGCGGCCGATCCCGCCGCCATGCCCAGTACGCCGGCAATGCCGAAGGTGACGATGCGCGACTGATCGCTCCACAGCAGCAGAAGCTCCATCGTGTAGGCCACAGGCGCCACGAAGCTGTACGACTCGGGTCTTCCTGAATTGGTGGCGATAAAGGTTTCTTCCAAGGTCCGCGGATCCTCGGCCAGGTGGCCCAAATGCCCCGTGACGTACCACCCGCCGACGATCACCGCGCCGATCACGAGCCCGCCCGCGATCATCCCCCGCGTCTCCCGGAAGTCGCGGGCCGAGAGCGCGAAGGCCGCGACACCCAAGGCGATGGCGAGCGAGAGCGCCACCTTGACCNNNCGGAAGATCCGAATGCGCCGCGCCAAACGCGCTCGTGTCCAGTCGCAGCGCGTCGAGCGTATTCACGCGCCACACCGCGAAGAGCCCCTTCAACGTCATGTACGCCGAGATGGCCAGCACGATGAGCACGACCAGCGATTTCAGGTTCCCGGCGCCGAGGCGGATCAGCATCTTGCTGCCGCAGCCCGACGAGAGCGTCATGCCGAACCCGAACAGGAGGCCGCCCACCAGGTGCGACGCCCAGGCCACGCGCGGCGCGGCGTAGATCGACTTGCCGAGATCGACGAGGCCGCTCGCCTCGAGCCATGTGGCGCCCGCGATCGCCACCGCGATGGCCAGCATCCACATGCGCATTCGCCGCCAGTCGCCGCTGACTACGACGTCGGTCACCGCACCCATGGTGCAGAAGTCGACCCGATTCGCGACGGCGCCGAACACGAAAGCGAGGCCGAACGCGCTCCAGGCGATCAGTACCGCGAGGTATTGCAGGTCCTGCATGCGGTCGCTTCGCGCTGCGGCGCACCTGGTTTGTTCGAGGGGGCCGAATTATCGCACGCGCTCCATTCCGGGCCGCTGTAACCCCGAACCGATGTCACCGCCGTTTACAGCTTCAACCGCGTGTTCGAGCCGCGGCGATAACGATCCGATCCAAGGAGCAAAGCATGAAGCGATCCGGAAAATTCCTGTGCATCGGCGTGACCATCGCGTCGCTCGCCGCGCTATCGGTCGCCGACGCCGTGGCGCATGGCATCGCGCCGCAGGCCCCGACTGCGGTCGAGATCATCGATCGTACCGAGGGGCGCGTGCTGCCGATGTACTGGCACGACGGCCGACGTTACGTCGTCGGCAAGCCGGGCAACGAGTACGCGATGCGGATACGCAACGGCGGCGCGGGGCGCATCCTGGCGGTGATGAGCGTCGACGGCGTCAACGTGATCACGGGCGATACCGCCTCACCGCGACAGTCGGGATACGTGCTTTCGCCCTACGAGAGCACCGAAATCGCCGGCTGGCGCACGAGCCTTTCGCGAACCGCCGCGTTCTACTTTACGTCGCTACCGGATTCCTACGCCGCGCGCACCGGCCGCCCCGACAACGTCGGCGTGATCGGCGTAGCAGTGTTCGCCGAACGCGCACGGCCGATCGCGCTCAATGATCTTCGCCGCAAGGACGCCGCGCGGGACGAGGTCGGAGCCGCGCAGGCACCCGCGTCGCCCGCGCCTGCGGTCCGAAACGAAGCCGCCGCCGGCTCGGTCGCGCGCGACCAATCTTCGCGGCTGGGGACGGGTTACGGCCGCGGCGAAGCGTCCTACGCAAGCTATACCCAATTCGAGCGCGCAACCGACACCCCCACGGAAACGATCGCGATCTACTACGACTCGTACGAGAATCTGCTCGCTCAGGGCGTTCCGGTCGCGCCTGCGCCGCTGGCGCGCTTCCAGCCCAATCCCTTCCCCGACCGCGGGCGTTTCGTGCCCGATCCGAAGTCGCAGTAGAGGTGCGAACAGCGAGAGGGGAACCCGCGCGCGAAGCGCGTGGGGGTCGAGCGTCCGCGAGTCGCCTCTGGCGGCCGACGGACGGCGACACACATCCACGGTGCCGACTCAAGAGGCCGCGACGGGGTGAGCTCAAACGAACCCCGGGGGCGCCGATCGAGCTCCGCAAGCTCTACGAGCCTTACCTTGCCACCACATGGCCCGCCTCTCATACTGGGCGGGCCATGCCCGCCCCCGCAGCACAGAGCGACGAAGACTTGATGCTGGCGTACGCCGCGGGCGACGCCGTCGCCTTCGATACGCTCTACGCCCGACACAAGGGCGGCGTATACCGCTATCTGCTGCGGCAATGCCGACCGAGCAGCGTGGCCGACGA
>VBCL01000316.1:0-2566 GCA_005888865.1 Betaproteobacteria bacterium
CGATGGCTCCACGTATTTGCGACCCGGTTCGAGCAGGCGCAGATACGCGGCGAGCGTGCGCGGCTCCCCGGGCTGAGCCCAGCCGAGCAGGTGCCAGGCGAAAGGATCGAGCCCGTCGGCGTCCTGAAACACGCACGATTGCTCGACCACGAAGACCGCGGCGCGCGCGGCGAGCAGCGCGTAGAGGTCCGCCGGCGTGAGCTCGGCGAAGCGCTTCCATTGCCAATCGACGTGCGGCATCCGCGTTAGAGTAGGTGAGGGGCTGTCTCGTGCTTGCGTCTTACATTAACATGATGCCTTGGGCACCATGTGAAGTCGGAATGCTCCATGGACAAGCGCTATCGCATCGCGGTCATCCCGGGCGACGGAATCGGCAAGGAGGTTGTGCCCGAAGGCTTGCGCGCACTCGAGGCCGCCGCCCGCCGCTTCGGCTTCGCCTTCGAATGGGACGAGCTGCCGTGGAGCTGCGATTACTACGCCAAGCACGGCCGGATGATGCCCGAGGACTGGTTCGAGCGGATCAGGCATCACGATGCGATGTTCTTCGGCGCGGTAGGCTGGCCCGCGAGCGTCCCCGATCACGTTTCGCTCTGGGGTTCGCTGATCCAGTGGCGTCGCGGCTTCGATCAGTACGTGAACCTGCGCCCGTGCCGGTTGATGCCGGGAGTCCCGAGCCCGCTCGCCAACCGCAAGCCGGGCGACATCGACTTCGTCGTCGTGCGCGAGAACACCGAAGGCGAGTACTCGTCGGTCGGGGGTCGCATGTTCGAGGGCACCGAGCGCGAGGTCGTGTTCCAGCAGACGGTGTTCACGCGCAAGGGTGTCGACCGTATTCTTCGTTTCGCGTTCGAATTGGCGCGGAACAGGCCCGCGAGGCACGTCACGTCGGCGACCAAGTCGAATGGCATCTCGATCACGATGCCTTACTGGGACGAGCGCTTCCGCGCGATGGCGGCGCAGTATCCGGACATTCGCACCGACCAATATCATATCGACATCCTGAGCGCGCATTTCGTGCAACGACCGCAAGCGTTCGACGTCGTCGTCGGCTCGAATCTGTTCGGCGACATCCTCTCCGATCTCGGTCCCGCGATCTGCGGCACGATCGGCATCGCGCCTTCGGCCAACATCAATCCCACGCGCGAATATCCCTCGCTGTTCGAGCCGGTGCACGGCTCGGCGCCCGACATCGCGGGCAAGGGCATCGCCAATCCGATCGGCCAGATCTGGTGTGGCGCGATGATGCTCGAGCATCTCGGCCATGCCGATGCCGCGGGGGCGGTCATGCGGGGCATCGAGCGTGTGCTGGCCGAGGGCCCCCGCACGCCCGATCTCGGGGGCAAGGCGACGACGGTGGACCTTGGCAAGGCGATTGCGGATGGGATTGCGTAGCCCCGGGGTGAGCCCTTCGACAGGCTCAGGACAGGCTTCGCGAACCCCAGGGCAGCGGCTCGATCCTGTTCCCGGGTTTCGTTGCACTCGACGCGGGCGACTATGGCAAGATAGCGTCAAGAAGAAGCAATCGTCGTCAGGGGATCTCTCACCATGAACATCGGCATTCCACGCGAGTCTCGTGCGGGCGAGACGCGGGTTGCTGCGACACCGGAGACGATCAAGAAGCTCGCCGCGAGCGGCAAGCACTCGATTGTGGTCGAAGCCGGTGCTGGAGTGCATTCGAGCATCCCCGACGCCGAATTCCAGGCGGCCGGCGCGAGAATCGGCAGCCCCGAGGACGCGTTCGGCGCCGATATCGTGCTCAAGGTCCGCGGACCGGCTGCCGAGGAGCTGCCCAGGCTCAAGCGCGGTGCGATGCTGATCGGGCTTCTGAATCCGTTCGACGCCGCCGCGGTGCAGTCGTACGCAGGTACGGGCGTGTCCGGTTACGCGCTCGAGTGGCTGCCGCGCATCACCCGGGCGCAGTCGATGGATGTGCTCTCGTCGCAGGCGAACATTGCCGGTTACAAGGCGGTGATCATCGCTGCCAGTAACTATGGCCGGTTCATGCCCATGCTCATGACTGCCGCGGGCACGGTCAAGGCCGCGCGCGTGCTGGTTCTCGGCGTCGGTGTCGCCGGGCTGCAGGCGATCGCCACGGCGAAGCGGCTCGGCGCGGTGATCGAGGCCTCCGACGTCCGACCCTCGGTCAAGGATCAGGTCGAATCGCTGGGCGCAAAGTGGGTCGACGTACCGTACGCGAACGACGAGGAGCGCAAGATCGCGGAAGGGGTCGGCGGCTACGCTCGGCCGATGCCGCCGGAATGGATGGCGCGTCAGGCCGGCATCATTCACGAGCGCTGCAAGACCGTCGACATCCTGATCACGACCGCGCTCATTCCAGGGCGACCGGCACCGAAGCTCATCAAGGCCGAGACGGTGGCGACCATGAAGCCCGGCGCGGTGGTCGTCGATCTTGCGGTCGAGCAGGGCGGCAACGTCGAAGGCTCCGAGCTCGACAAGATCGTCGCGAAGAATGGCGTGAAGATCATCGGCTTCGGCAATTTGCCGGCGCGCCTGCCCGCCGATGCCTCGGCGCTCTACGCGCGCAACGTCCTCAACTTCCTTGCGC
>VBCL01000316.1:2575-10456 GCA_005888865.1 Betaproteobacteria bacterium
CCAAGACGGGCGACTTCGCGGTGCCGAAGGACGACGAGATCATCAAGGCGACGCTGGTGTGCGAGAACGGCGCCGTCGTGCCGAGAAACTGACCGTCGCCTGCTTCCTGATGCGGGAGGTGGGCTCTTTCGAGAGGTAATACATGACCGCTGGCGTTGATCCGATCGTCTTCAACCTCATCGTCTTCGTGCTGGCGATTTTCGTCGGCTTCCAGGTGGTGTGGAACGTGACGCCTGCGCTGCACACCCCGTTGATGAGCGTGACCAACGCGATCTCCAGCATCATCATGGTCGGCGCGATGCTGGCCGCGGGTGCCGCCGATCTCGATTGGGGCGGTTGGCTCGGGGTGCTCGCGGTAGCCCTGGTGTCGATCAATACCTTCGGCGGCTTTCTCGTCACCCGCCGCATGCTGGAGATGTTCAGGAAGAAGGAGCCGAAGCCCGTCGCCAAGGAGAAATCATGACGCGGTGCGGGTACGCGGGGTCCACCCATGAGTGCTAACCAACTCGCACTCTGGTATCTGGTTGCGGCGGTCAGTTTCATCCTCGCTCTTAGGGGGCTGTCCGGACCGCAGACCGCGCGTCGCGGCAACGTGTACGGCATGATCGGCATGGCGATCGCGTTGCTGGCAACACTCGCGATCGTCTACGCGCGCACCAAGAATGTCCTGCCGATCCTGGGCGCGATGGCGATCGGCGGTGCGATCGGAGCCGTGGTCGCACGGTGGGTGCAGATGACGCAGATGCCCCAGCTGATTGCGGCGATGCACTCGCTTGTCGGCCTCGCGGCGGTGTTCATCGCCATCGCCGCCGTCAACAATCCCGCCGCCATGGAACTGGCCGTTCCGATCACCGTGGGTCACAAGATCGAGCTCTTCATCGGCACGTTCATCGGAGCGGTGACGTTCTCGGGCTCGGTCATCGCGTTCGGGAAGCTCTCCGGCACGATCCGCAGCGCGCCGGTCGGCATCGGGTTCTGCATGATGCCGGCGCCCGCCGACTGGGGACCGTTCATCGTCATGACCATACTCGCGTTCGTGCTCGGCTTTCTGCTCATCATTCCGATCGGCGGCGCCGACATGCCAGTGGTGATCTCGATGCTCAACAGTTACTCGGGTTGGGCGGCTGCGGGCATCGGCTTTTCGCTCGACAATCCCATGCTGATCATCGCCGGTTCGCTGGTCGGCTCGTCGGGTGCGATCCTGTCATACATCATGTGCAAGGCGATGAACCGCTCGTTCTTCAGCGTGATCCTTGGCGGCTTCGGTGGCGAAGCAGGTGCGGCAGCCGAGGGTACCGAGAAGAAGACGGTGAAGAGCGGCAGTGCCGAGGATGCTGCGTTTCTCCTCTCCAATGCCGACACGGTGATCATCGTTCCAGGCTACGGCCTCGCCGTGGCGCGAGCGCAGCACGCGGTGAAGGAGCTCGCCGCGAAGCTCAGCGCCAAGGGCGTGACGGTCAAGTACGCGATCCACCCGGTGGCCGGCCGGATGCCGGGTCACATGAACGTGCTGCTCGCCGAGGCCGAGGTACCTTACGATCAGGTGTTCGAGATGGAGGACATCAACGGCGAGTTCGCGCAGGCCGACGTCGCGCTGATCCTCGGCGCCAACGACGTCGTCAACCCGCTCGCCGAACAGAAGGGGAGCCCGATCTACGGCATGCCGATCATCGAGGCCTACAAGGCGCGAAACGTCATGGTGAACAAGCGGTCGATGGCGTCCGGTTACGCCGGCCTCGACAATCCCCTCTTCTACATGGACAAGACGATGATGGTCTTCGGTGATGCGAAGAAGGTGGTCGAAGACCTGGTGAAAGCGGTGGACTGATCGAGCCGATACGCGGGGGGCGATGAACCATAACCGTGCTGTTGCTGGATGCAGATTGGCCCGGGTGCTGCAGGTAGCGATGCTCTCGACCGTTGCGTGGGCCGCCCAAGCAAACGCGGACACGTACGCCATCCTGTCGCTGGTCGGTGATCACCTTACGATCGCCGGCCAGGAGCGGCAGAGTGGAAGCCATCTGGACCAAAACCGCTACGAGGTCGTGACGCTCCCCGACTCGACACTTGATGATTTCGCGGTTCGCGTCGCGGACGCGACGATCGCCAAGGTTCGACCCGGTGCTTCAATCGTCACCCTTCGCACCACCACCGACCCGAAGCTGGCCGGGCTTCGCGAGTCGTGGTTGGACGCCGATGCGGTCGGAGTTGCGGAGCTGCTATCGGTGATCGCGACTCAGATCCCGCCATCGCCCGACGGCCACTTGCTGCTCATCACGCCGTACCGGGCTCGCCCCGAGTTGAAGACCGACCGGGATTCTCGCGGCAGCGGCAAGGTCGCCGGGCTGGGCTTCTACCTGGATGCAACGACGGCTCTCCGGCGCTCTGACACAAGTGAGTTGGCGCGCGGTTATCTCGGCGTCTTTGCTCACTTTCAGCTGGTCCTGGTCAACCTCCAGACCAACGCGATCGAGGCGCACGAACGCGTCGTGGTCGGCAGGACGTATGCGGCCTCGAGAGCCGAAGATCGCACGCCCTGGAACGCGCTTTCACCCACTGACAAAATCAAGGCGCTGGAGTCGCTGATGAAAGGCGCGATCGAGCGCTTGCTCCCGGGCATGCTAAGCTCGCAAAACCCGCAGCCTCCGAGTTGACAGTTGCCGGCGCGACCGGCGACAGGTGCCTCGCACCGTGGCACCTGCGCGGAGGCTGGGAATAGTCCTGTGCCGGGCCCGCTCTCGCACCTTAGCGTTCTCGATCTCTCGCGCGTGCTCGCGGGGCCGTGGTGCACGCAACTTCTGGCCGACCTCGGTGCGGAAGTTATCAAGATCGAGAAGCCGGGCAGCGGCGATGACACGCGGAGCTGGGGCCCGCCGTTCCTGAAGGACAGAGAAGGGCGCGAGACCGGCGAAGCTGCGTATTACCTCGCGTGCAATCGCGGCAAGAAGTCGGTGGCGGTCGACTTCACGCAGAGCGAAGGTCAGGCCATCGTGCGCGACCTTGCGCGCGCAACCGATGTCATCGTCGAAAACTTCAAGGTCGGTGGCCTCAAGAAATACGGCCTCGACTACGCGAGCCTTGCCACCGTCAATCCACGTCTGGTTTATTGCTCGATCACCGGCTTCGGCCAGACCGGTCCGTACGCGGAGCGCGCCGGTTACGACTTCATGATTCAGGGCATGGGCGGATTCATGAGCGTCACCGGCGAGCGCGATGACGCGCCCGGTGGCGGCCCGCAAAAGGCCGGGATCGCAGTGGCCGATCTCATGACCGGGATGTACGCTGCCACCGCGGTCCTCGCGGCGATCGCGCACCGCGAGCGCGAAGGCATCGGTCAGTACATCGATACGGCGCTGTTCGATACGCAGATCGCGATGATGGCGACGCTCGACATGAACTATCTCGTATCGGGAACGCCTCCGGGTCGCGCCGGCAACGCCCATCAGAGCATCGTGCCCTACCAGGTGTTTGCATGTGCGGATGGGCACCTCATCCTGGCCGTTGGCAACGACGGGCAGTTCGCCCGTTTTTGCGACGCCGCCGGCAAGCCGGAATGGCGCGCCGACTCGCGCTTCGCCACCAATGCCGGGCGCGTCCAGCGACGCGACATTCTCGTGCCCATGATCGCCGAGCTCATGCTGGAGCGCACCCAGCGCGACTGGCTCTCCGCGCTCGAAGTGGTGGGTGTGCCGTGCGGGCCGATCAACCGTCTCGACCAGGTGTTTGCCGACCCGCAGGCGAAAGCGCGCGGGATGCGCATCGACCTGCCGCATCCGCTGTCGGGCATGGTGCCGCAGGTCGCAAATCCGCTGAACTTTTCCGCGACGCCGCTCACGTATACTCAGGCGCCGCCGTTGCTGGGCGAACATACCGAGGCGGTGCTGGCCGGGCGCCTTGGACTCTCGAAGCAGTCCCTCGCCGATCTCGTCGCGCGCGCTGTTATTCAGGTCAATAAGTGAACAAGTAAATGAGTGAAGCGGTGAGCATGAGCGGGATCACGAGGAGACCGGCGTTCTGGATCGCGTTTGTCGCGCTGTCCGCGATCTGCGCGGCGCTGGCGTGGGAATATTTTCCGCAGGCGCTGCCGCTCATCCATCTCGAGGTCGGGATGTCGCGCGATCAGGCGCTCGACGAAGCTGCTCGGATCGCCGAACGCCTGCACCTTGCCGAGCCGGACGCGCGCGGCGCGGCGATGTTNNNNGAGCTGGAAGGCGGCGGAAAGAGCGCGTTCACCCGCTTGCTCTCGGGCGAGATCTATTCGCCGTATCGCTGGGAAGTGCGCCTGTTCAAGCCGCACGAGACGGCGGAGGTCCGCATCCGCTTCAAGCCTGACGGCTCGCCGTACGGCTTTGCCCGAACCGTTCCGGAGGACGCGCCGGGGCCGGCGCTCGACTCGGCCGCGGCGCGCGCCATCGCCGAGGCGCGAGCGCGTGCCGATTGGGGAATCGATTTCGGACCGTACAAGATGCTCGATGCTTCGCAGGCCGAGCGCCCGAGCCGGCGCGTCGACCATGCCTTCGTCTACGAGCGCGACGATGAAAAACTGGGCGACGCCAGGATTCGGCTGCGACTGTCCGTGTCCGGCGACGCGCTGACCGAGGTGACGCACTTCGTGCACATCCCGGAGGCGTTCTGGCGCCGATACGCGGAGCTGCGATCGGCGAACAACACGATCGCCCGCGTTGCGAGCCTCTCGGCCGGCGTCCTCTACGGACTCGGTGGCTGCATCCTGGGCGTGCTGTGGCTGATGCGCAGGCGCTGGCTTCTCTGGAAGCCTGCGCTCGTGGCGGGCGCGATCGTCGCGGGGTTGAATGCCCTCGCTGTGCTCGCCAACGCCCCACAATCGTGGTTCGGCTTCGACACCGCGAATTCGCCCGCTGTGTTCTGGGGCCAGCAGATCGGGGTGGCTGCTGCCGTGCTGGTCGGCGGCGGGCTCGCCCTCGCGCTGGTTTTCCTCGCCGCGGAGAGCCTCTCGCGCCGCGCGTTTCCCACCCACCCGCAACTCTGGAACCTGTGGTCGGGCCAAGCCGCGCCGACGACCGCAGTGCTCGGACGCACGCTCGGCGGTTACCTGTTCGTCCCGATCGAGCTGGCGCTGGTCGCCGGCTTCTATTTCGTCACCAATCGATATTACGGCTGGTGGCAGCCCTCGGAAACGCTCTCCGATCCGAACATCCTCGGGAGCGCATTGCCGGCACTCGGGCCGATCGGCATGGCGCTGCAGGCAGGGTTCATGGAGGAATGCCTGTTTCGCGCCGTGCCGCTTTCGCTCGCGGCGCTGATCGGCGATCGTTTCGGCTTGCGTCGGCCGCTCATCGCGATTGCGTTACTCGTCGAGGCGCTGGTGTTTGCCGGTGCGCATGCGAATTATCCCGGCTTCCCGTCCTATTCGCGGTTGGTCGAGCTGTTCGTCCCGGCGCTGATCTGGGGCTTGATCTTCCTGCGCTTCGGGCTGCTGCCAACGGTGATCCTGCATGCGGTGTTCGATCTCACGCTCATGGCGCTTCCGGTGTTCCTCATGCAGGGCCCGGCCGCGCTCGCCAACCAGGCGCTGGTCGTCGTCGCCGGGCTGGTGCCGCTCGCTGTCGTGCTGCTCCGACGGAACTCCGCAGGAGCGTGGCTCGCGCTGCCGGCGTCGGCACAGAACGGCGCGTGGGAGGCTGCCGCAGCCGCGTCTGCGGGAACTCCTGCCCACGCGCGCGCCGGCGCCGGCACGTGGGCCGGGCGCATGCAGCGCGTCCTGCCGGTTCTGGGGCTCGCAGGGTTGGTCACCTACGGCGCTGTGGGTGGCTTTCGGGACGACGCCCCGCCGCTGACCCTCGACCGCGCGCAGGCGGAAGCGACCGCCGACGCGGCACTGGCCGAGCGCGGCATCAACCTGTCGCCCGAATGGAGGCACTTGGCGGCCATCCGACTGGCATCCGACGAAGCCACCGGCTGGGCGTGGCACAGGTTCGTCTGGCGCGAGGCCGGCGCCGAGCAATATCACAAGCTCGTCGGCAACTGGCTTGCGCCCCCGATGTGGGAAGTGCGTTACGCACGTTTCTCCGGTGTCGACGTCGCCGATCGCGCGGAGGAATGGCGCGTCACGATTCACGGGGACGGAAAGGTGCGACAGGTCATGCACCAGCTTCCGGAGGGGCGTCCCGGCGCCCGCCTTTCGCGCGAGGAGGCGCGTTCGATCGCCCAGCGCGAGATCCAGGCGCGGTTCGGGCTCGATCCGGCGGCGTTGCGCGAGGTCGAGGTGAATGAGGATCCGCAACCGGCGCGCACCGACTGGCAATTCGTTTACGCCAATCCGCGAATCGACGTCGGCAAGGGCGGAGAGGCGCGAGTGCTGGTGAACGTCTCCGGCGACGAAGTCACGGCCTCGGGCCGGTACGTCTTCATTCCCGAAACGTGGTATCGGGCAGAGCGCGAACGCTCGGGCCGCTTGAACCTGGTGCGCATCGCCGTGGCGCTGGTGTTCGCCGTCGCCGCGCTCGCTGCGCTCATCGGCGTTACGCTCGCCTGGACGCGCGACCACTTCGACCGCCGCGCCTTCAAGTGGGCTGCCGCGTTGCTCCTATGCGTGTCGGTCGCGAACGCGGCCAACCAGTGGCCTGCGATCGCCATGCGCCTGCAGACCACCGAGCCGGTGGTCACGCAGGTGGCTCTGGCCGGCGGCGGATTGCTGTTCGCAGCGCTGATCGGCGCATTGGTCAGCGGAATTTTCGTCGGCGTCGGCGCCTATTCGGCGCGGGTACATCTCACTCCGGGAATCACGACCACGGAGCTGTGGCTGCGCGGCGCCGCCGCCGCGGCGCTCGCACTGGGGGTTAACTTCGCCGCCGGCGCACTGACTCCCGATACGGTGCCGTCGTGGCCCAAATTCGACGCGGAGAACACGGCGCTGCCAGGGCTTGCCCGCTTGCTCGGCCCGCTCAGCATCCTGCCGCTCATGGGTCTCACCGTCGTTGCGCTGCATTGGCTCGACCGCTTTACCGCCGGGTGGACGCGACGCCGCGTGCAGGCGACGATCCTGCTGATGCTGACCGAGGCCGCGATCGCGGCGATAGGCGCGGACCAGTGGACCGACATCGCGGTGACCGCGCTGATCGGCGGCGCGGTCGCGACATTGCTGTTTGCCAGCGTGCTGCGCTTCGATCTGCGCACCGTTCCGGCGCTGATCGCCGTCTA
Organism: Betaproteobacteria bacterium; assembly: GCA_005888865.1. Taxonomy (GTDB): domain Bacteria; phylum Pseudomonadota; class Gammaproteobacteria; order Burkholderiales; family Casimicrobiaceae; genus PALSA-1003. The sequence continues at coordinate 9,755 of VBCL01000316.1, forward strand.
TGTCAGCCTGAACATGATCGCGCAGGGCCTGCAGAAGGGTACCGGTCAGGCGGCGTGGCTGACGGCGATCGGTGTCGCCGCCACGCTCGCCGTCGCCTGGGTTGCGATGCGCTACCTGATCACGCAGGGCGAGATTCCCAAGGCTGCGGCACAGCCAATCGCGGCCCCGGGTTCCGAATAGCTGCGCGCGCGGCCTCTCGCGTCGCCGAGCGGGTCCCGGCTCGCGGCGGCCACTCAACACACGAGTAGCCGCACACGAGCCACCCGCTTACGGCGACTGCGCCACAACGCGCCTGCGTTCGCCGCGCCTCACCACCCGCCTGCGGCGACTGCGCCACCACGTATAGGTCGAGCGTCGGCAGCTACTGCGGCGGCGGCTGGACGAGCACCCAGTTCGGAATCACGTTGTTGTTGGCCAGGTGCACCGCGCTGACGTTGCTGCGCGTCGCCCAGGGGATCACCTGCCGATGCAGCGGCAAGGTCAGCAGCTCGTCGTGCTGGATCATCAGCGCTTCGTTGATCATCCGGCGACGCTTTTCGACATCGACCTCGGTCTTCACCTGCTCGACGAGGGCGTCGAGCTTCGCGTTGCTATAGCGGCCGTAGTTGTAGTCGCCGTCTCCCTTGCCGTTGGCGCTGTGCAGCACCGGTTGCAGGATGAAGATGGGATCGAGCGACGCGCCGCCCCATCCGAGCATGTAC
>VBCL01000317.1 GCA_005888865.1 Betaproteobacteria bacterium
GCAACAGCAAGGCCCCGGCAAGTTGCGAGGCCACCGAAATAATCGCCATCCGCGCCGACGCCGCCAGCAGGATGTAGCCGACGATCGTCAAGCCGGGGAACAGAATCCACGTCGTCACGCCGGGCGCCGCCGGCCCGATCGAAAACGGCGCAAGCACCAGGAACACGCCGGATGCGAGGCCGAGTACGAGCAGCAGTGCGCCGGTGAACACGATCATCGCAACGCCTTCAATGCTGGAGAATCTTCGACAGGAAGAGCTGCGCGCGCTCTGAGCGCGGCTTGCCGAAGAAATCCTCTTTCTTCGCGTCCTCGACGATCTTTCCCTGGTCCATGAAAATCACGCGGTGTGCGACCTTGCGCGCGAAACCCATCTCGTGGGTGACGACCATCATGGTCATGCCGTCCTTCGCGAGCTGCACCATCACGTCGAGTACTTCGTTGATCATCTCCGGATCGAGCGCGGAGGTGGGCTCGTCGAAGAGCATGCAGATCGGGTCCATCGACAGCGCCCGAGCGATCGCCACCCGCTGCTGCTGACCGCCGGAGAGCTGCCCGGGGAACTTGTCCTTCTGCGCGATCAGACCGACGCGATCGAGGAGCTTCATACCCCGCTCCAATGCCTCGTCCCTGCCGCGACCGAGCACCTTGATCTGCGCCAGAGAGAGATTTTCCTTGATCGACAGGTGCGGGAAGAGCTCGAAATGCTGGAACACCATGCCGACGTGCGCGCGGAGCTTCGGCAGATCGGTCTTGGGATCGCCGACCGACACGCCGTTGACCGTAATCATGCCCTTCTGGAAGGGCTCCAGCGCGTTGACGCATTTGATGAGTGTCGACTTGCCCGAGCCCGACGGCCCGCACACGACGATCACCTCGCCCTTCTCGACCTTGGTCGTGCAGTCGGTGAGCACCTGGAACTGCCCGTACCATTTGGAAACGCTGTCCATCGAAATCATCGATGCTCTCCCAACGCAGACGCTCGACTAAGGGAGCTTCTACTACAAGTCCGTTCGTGGTGAGCTTGTCGAACCATGAACGGACTGCGCTCCACGGGATCAAACCGTCAGTCGCCGCCCCTTCGACGAAGCTCAGGACAGGCTTCGACAGGCTCAGGGCGAACGGCCAACTTGTTCTACGTGTCCCCTAACGGATCACGGCGATCTTCTTGGGATCGACTGGATCCCGGCGCGCATGATCTCGCAGAAATACGCGGCCTCGAACATGATGAAGGTGATGATCGCCGTGCGTTCCGCGCCGATCTGCACCGGCCGCTCGCTGCCGGTCAACACCTGCAACATCTGCGGCATCAGGAAGAAGAACCAGAAAAGCACCAGCACCAGCGGAATCGATCGCATCAGATTCACGTATCCGGATGCGGGGAGCGCGAGCCACTTGCGCGAGGCGAGTCGCGCCATCGCCAGCAGCGTGCCGAAAACGAGTCCGCCGAGCGCGGCGATGGCGGTGAGCTGGACCGTGTACTTGAAGCCGTACCAGAGGTACGGCAGCGAGCGCTCGACGATGCCGAAGTCGAGGTTCATACGTCGTTCTACTTGCCGCCGGCGATGTAGCCGGGCACGGCTGTGCGTCGTTCGATGACGGCCATGACCCGGTTGGCGGTCATGGCGATGACGATGTAGATCAACGTCGCGGCCATGAATGCTTCGAAGAAGTTGAATGTGTACTCACCGAGCTCGCGTGCCCGGAACGTCAGCTCGGCGAGCCCGATGGTGAGCGCGATCGACGAGTTCTTGATCAGGTTCATCGTCTCGCTGGTCAGCGGCGGAATGATGATGCGGAAGCCCATCGGCAACAGCACGAAGCGATACACCTGGGGGGTGGTCAATCCCAGCGCCATGCCCGCATACCGCTGCCCGCGAGGCAACGCTTGAATGCCGGCCCGGACCTGCTCGGCGATGCGCGCCGACGTGAACAGCCCGAGGCACAGCACGGCGGCGACGAATTGCGCGTTCGCCGGATCGGTATGGACGATCCAGCTCTTGAGCGGCGGGATGAACTCCGGGATGACGAAGTACCAGAGGAACATCTGCACCAGCAACGGAATGTTGCGGAAGAGCTCGACCCAGGCGTTACCGAAGCGCACCAGCCACGGGTTGGTGGTGGTGCGAATCGTACCGATGACCGAGCCCAGCGCCAGCGCGATGACCCATGAGCACGCCGATACGGCCAGCGTCCAGTAGATACCCGAGACGATGAGCTGCCAGTACTGCTCGCCTCCGCCCGGGAGTTCCTCGAAGAAAACGCCCCAGTTCAGGACGTAGGTCATCGATCGCGTTTCATCGGCGGGCGGCCGCCCCGGCTTCCGGCGACCGAGGCAACGAGGGCCGGGAGCGGTTGCACGCTATCCGGCCCTTCGTCATCGCGATTATCCCATCAACCCTAGGTCACACACCCTTGTCGTTCGGAGTAGCAAAGGCGTCCTTGATCGCCTGCGTCTCGGGAAAGTTGATGTTGACGCCCTTCGGCGGGATGGGTGTGGTGAACCATTTGGCGTAGAGCTTGTGGATCTCGCCCGACTTCATCACGCCACCGATTGT
>VBCL01000339.1 GCA_005888865.1 Betaproteobacteria bacterium
CACCGCGGGATAGCCCGGCAGCAGCACCCGCACGTCGACGCCGAGGCGCCGAAGCGCGGCGGGCAGCGCGCCGGCGACATCTCCCAGCCCGCCCGTCTTCACAAGCGGCGCGCACTCGGACGTCGCGTAGAGAATTCGAAGCGGCGGCAAGGGGCAACGTCGAACCGTTTACTCGCCGGCAGCGTGTCGCGCTCCCGGAGCTGGGCCTTTGGACTATAGCAGAGGGACCGAGCGACGGCCTGCCGCCCGGCCTCCGCCGTTCGCACACGCCGAGGCCGGGTGGATGACTTCCCCGGCGGCGGGCAAGGGCATACCATGACAGCGAGCGGGCGACAGCGCACCGACCGGCGGAAAGGATGAAAAGCAAACAGGCAGCCGCGCCTCCGGCCTATGGCGGCGCCAAGCATGATCCGCATGGACCGCTGATAACGCAACTCGCGCGTGACGCACTCGCCATCGTGCTCGCGGGAGGCCGCGGCAGCCGTCTCGGTCCGCTGACCGACTGGCGGGCGAAGCCCGCAGTGCCGTTCGGCGGCAAATTCCGCATCATCGATTTCACGCTGTCGAACTGCGTGAACTCCGGCATCCGCCGGATCGGCATCTGCACCCAGTACAAGGCGCAGAGCCTGATCCGTCACGTGCAGCGCGGCTGGAGCTTCCTCGACGGCCGATTCGGGGAATTCGTCGAGCTCCTGCCCGCGCAGCAGCGCGTCACCGTCGACTGGTACAAAGGGACCGCGGACGCGATCTACCAGAACCTCGACATCCTGCGCCGCCACGCGCCGCGGTACGTTCTGATTCTCGCCGGCGATCACGTCTACAAGATGAACTACGCGCAGCTCCTCGCCGAGCACGTCAGTCGCGAGGCCGACATCTCGATTGGCTGCGTCGAGGTTCCGCTCTCGACCGCGACGCAATATGGCGTGATGACCGTCAATGCGGCATCTCACGTCGTCGGCTTCGATGAAAAGCCCGCGCGGCCCAAGCCCGCTCTGGGCCGCCGGGACGTGGCGCTGGCAAGTATGGGCATCTACGTCTTCAACGCGTCTTTTCTTTACGAAGAGTTGATCCGCGATGCCGCCGACCCGCATTCCAGCCACGACTTCGGCAAGGACCTGATTCCCCATCTCATCGATCGCGGCTCCAAGGTATTCGCCCATCGCTTCGCGGATTCCTGCGTCAACATGGTCGAAGGCAAGCCCTATTGGCGCGACGTGGGCACGATCGACGCATTCTGGGAGGCAAACCTCGATCTGACACACATTACGCCCGAACTCAATCTATACGACGAAGAGTGGCCCGTCTGGACCTACCAGGAACAGCTGCCGCCCGCGAAATTCGTGTTCGAGGAACCGCAGCGCTCTGGCGCGGCGTTCGACTCGCTGGTGTCTGGCGGCTGCATCGTCAGCGGCTCGTTGCTGCGGCGCTCGCTCCTTTTCTCCAACGTTCACGTGCATAGCTACTGCACGATCGAGGATTCGGTCATCCTGCCCGACGTCGAGGTGCACCGTCACGTCACGCTCAAGAAATGCGTCGTCGACAGGTACTGCACGCTGCCGGAGGGATTCACCGCCGGCATCGATCCGGCCCAGGACCGCAAGCGCTTTGCCGTCACCGACCGGGGCGTAACGCTGATCACCCCCGAGCTGCTCGGCAACGCGATTCATCACTTGCGATAAGCATCGATAGCCTGATGTCCACCTCCGACGTCCGTCGCTGGTGCACGCCGCGCGAGCGGGATCTGGGTCTGCGTCGCATCTTCAACAACGCAGGACTCGGCATTTCCGTTCTGCCGAACGGTACGGTGTTCGCCATCGAGCATCGAAGCGACAGCGGCACGACACTCATCAACCAAGTCCTCGCTTCGCCCATCGATGGCGGCATCGGACGCATTCTGCTGCGCGTGGGCGGCGCGAGCCCGACCAACATCGAGGCGGTCGGTCCGCGCGCCAAGGTCAGGCTCGGCGTGGCCGGCGACCGGATCGTCTGGGAAGGCGTGACGGAAGGCATCCGCCATCGCGTAACGCTGTGCGTGCTCCGGGACAAGACCGCATGGCTCTGGCGCGTCGAGGCAACAAACGAACGCGGAGCTGCGGTGCCGATCGATGCCATCCTCGTGCAGGACCTGGGACTCGGCACCCGTGCCTTCGTCACCAACAACGAGGCGTACGCGTCGCAATACATCGACCACCACGTCGCCCGCCATGCGCGCTGCGGGCCGGTCGTCATGAGCCGCCAAAACCTCGCTCAGGACGGCAAGCATCCGTGGGTGATCCATGGCTGTCTCGATGGCGCGCGCGCGTTCGCGACCGACGCCGTGCAGCTGTTCGGTCCGGGTCATCGTGATGAGGAAGGTACCAGCCTCGCATGGGGAAGGGACCTTCCGAACCAGCGACTGCAGCATGAGGCCTCCTGCGCAGCGATCCAATCGGTCCCGATCACGCTCGAGCCGGGCGCGAGCACAGCCTGGCGCTTCTTCGCCGTCTACGAGGCGGACCATCCTGCGGCTTCCACTGACGGCGATTTGACGAGGCTCGACGACTTCGCGTGGCCCGATCGCGATGAGATCGAGGTCGCGCTCCCGACGCGCGAGGCGCGACGCAGCCTCGTCCAGGATGCGCCCTCAGTGGAAGTCATACCGCTGAGCATCATTCCCGCCGCAGGGCCGCCCCAAGGCGGGAATTGCTCCCCCTCTGGGGGCAGCGCAGCGGCTCAGTTGGCAAATGAATTGGCCAATGAGGCCGCAAGCGTGGGGGTCCATTATCCCGATCGGTTTCTCGAAGAATTCAGCGGCGGTCGGCTGCTGTCGTTCTTCACGCCCGATCCCCCGCATAACCGCCACGTCGTGCTGCTCGGCAAGGAACGCATCGTGACGCGTCGCCACGGCGCGCTGCTGCGCTCGGGCAAGGCCATGCTCCCGGACCAATCGACCCTGTGTGCGACGTGCTGGATGCACGGCGTCTTCGCCGCCCAGCTCACCATCGGCAACACGTCTTTCCATAAGCTGTTCTCCGTTTCGCGCGATCCGTACAACATCATGCGAGCGAGCGGGTTACGCGCGTTGATCGATACGGGGAACGGCTGGCGTTTGCTGACCATCCCGTCGGCGTTCGAGATGGGAACACCTCGTCCTGGGCGAGCGCGACCTCGAGCACGAAGGACGGGTACTCGCCGACTCGGCTAATTGCAGGTTCACCTTCCAACCCGATCCCGAATCGCTCTGGGGACGGTACTATCCCGACGCCGCGTATCACCTGGTGACGAGCACGCCGGATGCGGTCGATGCGATCGGCGGCGACGAGCTGCTCTACGCCGATGGGGCACCGGGAAGCGGCAGTCATGTCGCCATCCGGACGCTGCCCACGCGCGAATTTTGCTTCGCGGTCGTGGGATCGTTAACGGATTCCGCGGAAGCGGCGCGGCTCGCCTCGAAGTACGAGCAGGCACACGGGGATATCGAGCTCCTCGCGCCAGCGACGAAGTTCTGGACGAGCGTCACGCGTGGGTCGCGGATCGTCGGCGAGGGCGCCGAGGCCGCAGCGCTCGACGCATCGCTGCCGTGGCTCGCGCACGACGCGATGATCCATCTGACGGTGCCGCGCGGGCTCGAGCAGTACACCGGCGCGGCGTGGGGAACGCGCGACGTCTGCCAGGGACCGGTCGAATTCTTCCTGACGCTCGAGCATGACCAAGCGGTCAAGGAGATCCTGCGGATCGTCTTCGCGCAGCAGTACGCGGCGCGAGGTGACTGGCCACAGTGGTTCATGCTGGAGCCCTACGCATTCATTCAGGACAGGCACAGCCACGGCGATGTAATCGTCTGGCCGCTCAAAGCGCTGAACGACTACCTCGAGGCTACCGACGATCTGGCCTTTCTCGAGGAAACCGCGCCGTGGCGCAGCGACAAGACGCTCGAGCGTACCGCTCACGAGGACACGATTGCGGTCCACGTCGAGAAGCTGCTCGTGACGGCGCGGGAGCGCTTCATACCCGGCACGCATCTGATCCGCTACGGCGAGGGCGACTGGAACGATTCGCTGCAACCGGCCGATCCCGGGCTGCGCGACGCGATGGTGAGCAGCTGGACTGTCGCACTCTTGTATGAGCAGCTCGTGCGTTACGCCAACGTGCTGCGCCGGGCCGGCCGTGACGACGCCGCAACGTTGCTCTCGGAGCTCGCGCAGGCCATGCGCGGCGACTTCAATCGTTTCCTCATCCGCGATGGAACGGTCGCGGGATACGCCCTCTTCGAGGCGGGACGCGATGCGCCGGAGCTGCTGCTGCATCCGTCCGACGTCCGTACCGGCCTCCGGTACTCTCTCCTGCCGATGACGCGAAGCATCATCGCGCGCCTGTTCACGCCCGAGCAGGCGCAACATCATCTGCGCCTCATTCGCGAGCACCTGCTGTTTCCGGACGGCGCGCGACTGATCGACCGACCCGTCGCCTATCACGGAGGACCGGAGCGGACATTCCGGCGCGCCGAATCCGCATCGTTCTTCGGGCGCGAGATCGGTCTCATGTACGTCCACGCCCATCTCCGCTACGGGGAGGCGATGTCGGTCCTCGGAGAAGCCGACGCGCTGTGGGAAGCGCTGCACGTCGCGAATCCGATCAGCGTGACCGAACGTGTCGCGAACGCGGCGCCAAGGCAGCGAAACGCGTACTTCAGCAGCAGCGATGCCGCGTTCCCCGATCGCTATGAAGCGAGCACTGGGTGGTCGCGTACAGGGGCGGGAACCATTGCGGCCGAGGGTGGCTGGCGCATTTATTCGAGCGGCCCGGGACTGTATGTGAGCCTGCTGATTCGTCACGCGCTGGGTATCCGGCGCGCGTTCGGCAAGCGCGTCGACCAGCCGGTGCTACCGAGTGCGCTCGGAAGGCTGAGACTCGTGCCGAGCCTCTCGGAAGCAGGACGAAGGGAGCCGTAGAGCGATAAGCAACCGGTCCGGCAGATCAACTCGAAAGCAACGCCCGCGACAGGCCTTTGCCGCACACTGGGAACACAGTCAATTTGGGTGAGTACAGACATGGCACGCATCATCGGCGGCATCGCCGCCTCGCACACGCCGACGATCGGCTTCGCTTACGACCGCAACAAGCGCGACGACCCGGTGTGGGCGCCGATCTTCGAGAACTTCGCGCCGCTATCCGCCTGGCTC
>VBCL01000323.1:0-2545 GCA_005888865.1 Betaproteobacteria bacterium
TGACCTTCTGCTTCTGCGGCTCGGCCGGCGTGTAGTCGGCCACTGCGGCGACGGCGACGAAGATCTCGCTCGCTTTGACGTGCGACTCGACGGCATTCGCCATGTCGCCGGCACTCTTCACGTCGACGCGGGTGACGCCGGCCGGCGTCGCGAGTGTGGTCGGTCCCGCGATCAACGTGACTTCCGCGCCCGCCTCGGCGCAGGCCAGCGCCAGGGCGAAGCCCATCTTTCCGGAGCTGAGATTGGTGATGCCACGCACCGGATCGATCGCTTCGAACGTTGGGCCCGCCGTCACCAGCACGCGCTTGCCGGCGAGGACCTTCGGCTGCGCCCAGGCGAAGAGCGCCGCGAGAATTTCCTCCGGCTCGATCATGCGGCCGTCGCCGACCTCGCCGCAGGCCTGGCTGCCGCTTCCGGGTCCGAGAATCTCGATGCCATCGGCCTCGAGTTGCGCGATGTTTCGTTGCGTGGCCGGCTTGCTCCACATCTGCACGTTCATCGTCGGGGCGACCAGCAGCGGACACTCTCGCGCGAGGCAGAGCGTGGAGAGGAGATCGTCGGCCCGCCCATGCGCGAGCTTGGCGATGAAGTCGGCGGATGCGGGCGCGACCAGGATCGCGTCGGCACCACGCGAGAGATCGATGTGCCCCATCGCATTCGCAGCGCCCGACTGCCACAGATCGGTCAACACGGGATGCCCCGAGAGCGCCTGCAGCGTCATCGGCGTGATGAACTGCGTGGCGGCCGGAGTCATGACGATATCCACCGCTATGCCTTGCTTCATCAGCAATCGCGTCAGCTCGGCCGCCTTGTATGCGGCGATGCCGCCGGTCAGGCCGAGGACGATACGTTTGAGCGGTCGCGCGGCAGGAAGATGAGTCATAGCTTGTTGAGCTTTACTTGGATCGTCGTCCCCGCGAAAGCGGGGACCCAGTGTCGTTCGAAATCAAAGTCGCTGGATTCCCGCTTCCGCGGGAATGACGATACCGTAGTGGTCAGCCATCCGGCTGATAACACCGGGGCTGCTGCAGTTTAATATGCTCCGGCATCAGGGTATAGGGGCGTCATCATGCGAATCGCCGAGTGGCCCGAACACGAACGTCCGCGCGAACGGCTGCTCAAGCACGGCGCTGCGGCGCTGTCCGAAGCGGAGCTCCTCGCGATCTTCCTGCGCACCGGTATCGCGGGCCGGAGCGCAATCGAGCTCGGGCGCGACGTCATCGCGCGCTTCGGCAGCCTGCAAAGGCTGTTCGCAGCCACGCTCGATGAGATCGCGGGTATCCGCGGGCTGGGGCCGGCGAAATACGTGCAGCTCAAAGCGGTGATCGAGCTCGTGCGTCGCGCCATCGTCGAGGACATCGGCGAGCGCGACAACCTGTCCTCGCCACGTGCGGTGCGCGACTTCCTGCAGCTCACGTTGGGCGGCCGTGCGCACGAGGTGTTCGTTGCGCTTTTTCTCGACGCGCAGAATCGACTGCTCGCGGCGGAAGAGCTTTTTCGCGGAACGCTGACTCAAACCAGCGTCTATCCGCGCGAGATCGTGAAAACGGCGCTTCACCACAACGCCGCGGGCGTCATCTTCGCGCACAACCATCCTTCAGGCGTCGCCGAACCCAGCCGCGCCGACGAGCTACTGACGCAGACGCTGAAGCAGGCGCTGTCACTGGTCGAAATCAAGACGCTCGATCACTTCATCGTGGCGGGAACGCGGACGGTTTCGTTCGCCGAGCGCGGTCTATTGTGAGCAGGGGCAAACGCCTTCTGGCGGCACTTTACGGAGCGTTCGTTACTCCAACCACCAGGCAGATGGAGGCGTATGGCCGCTTCGCTCACAATATGGCGGCCGCGTGCGTGATTGCCGCTATGTCGATCATCTTCACCGACACCCGATACGGGCTGATGCACGTTTTCGCGTTGTTCGCAACCGGAGTATTATGCTTTCTGGCCGGTGCGCTGTGCAGCAGGGGCGAGTAAATGGACATTCTGGTCTTGTTGTTGTTTACGGGGATCTTTTGCGGATGGTGTATCTGGGTCGTGCTGCGCACGGAAGAGCGTAAAGAAGCTGCCGACAAAAAGAATCAGCGCGCCGCCAGGCGACCGGACACCGCGCACGAGTCGGATGGAAGCGCTTGAATCAGCGCGCTTGAATCAGCGGCGCTTTCCGGTTAAACTCTCTTCCTTTTTTCGTTACCTGCCGACGCACGCAGCTCCGGCCGGGAACGGACGCACCGGAGCAAGCCATGGCTCGAGTTTGTGTAGTAACGGGGAAAGCCCCGATGGTGGGCAACAACGTTTCCCACGCCAACAACAGGACGCGGCGTCGGTTCTTGCCGAATCTGCAGCGTCGCAAGTTCTGGGTCGAAAGCGAGAACCGCTGGGTGAGCCTTCGGCTGACCAACGCCGGGTTGCGCACGATCGACAAGAACGGCATCGACGTGGTCCTCGCCGAACTGCGCTCGCGCGGCGAGCACGTCTGAGCGCTGAACATCAAGGAATCCGACCATGCGTGAAAAAATCAAGCTGGAATCCTCGGCTGGGACCGGGC
>VBCL01000323.1:2630-6205 GCA_005888865.1 Betaproteobacteria bacterium
AAACCAAGCTCAAGTGACGCATCCGTCCGAGAGCGCCGCGCCACAGGCGCGAGCGCGATCGGAAACGGATGCGTCATCCCCGCGGAAGCGGGGATCCAGCGACTTTCCTGACGCACGACACTGGGTTCCCGCCTTCGCGGGAACGACGAAGCGGCGTCATCCCCGCGGAAGCGGGGATCCAGCGACTTTCCTGACGCACGACACTGGGTTCCCGCTTTCGCGGGAACGACGAAAGTAAAAGCCCGCCTTCCGGCGGGCTTTTCTATTCATACCGCTGAACGCGCGGCAACCGTTAGCTCCGCTACGAATACGTCCGCAGCTCGCGCGAGAAATTACGCAAGGGAATGATGTCGCTCGCCTCGGCGCGGTGGCACCAGTCCTGCAAGCGGGCGAGCAGTTGTTCGCGCGAGTCGTTGGAGCGCTCCCAGAGCGCGGCCAATTCCTGCCGCATGGCATAGATCGTCTGCAGCGCCTTGCTGCTCTCGAGCGCCGAAGCGAGCCGGGCCCGATCGCGTTCGGGCAGCTTGCGCACGTCCGAATGCAACCACCGGCGGAGCCTGCGCACGTTGGGCAGGTCGGCGGTGAGCTCGCCGCGCCGCGCACGTTCACGCAGTGCCGCGACTTCGCTCGCGAACGCAACCTTGAGCGACCGCGCGTAGCGCGTAAGGACGGCGTAGCGATGCGTGATCACCGATTGCAGCGTTTCCAGATCGGCGTGCAGCTTCTGGCGATCGAACTTGATCCGCGGAGCGACCTTGCGCACCTTGGCGAGGCCCAGCATTTCCAGGCCGCGTATGTACGCCCAGCCGAGATCGAACTCGTACCATTGCGAGGACAGCTTCGCGGACGTGCCGTAGGCGTGGTGGTTGTTGTGCAGCTCTTCGCCGCCGATGATGATGCCCCAGGGGACGATGTTGGTGCTCGCGTCCTCGGTCGAAAAATTGCGATAGCCCCAGAAGTGGCCCAGTCCGTTGATAATCCCGGCCGCGGTCACCGGAATCCACATCATCTGGATCGCCCAGATCGACATTCCGATTGGCCCGAAGAGGAGCACATTGATAACCAGCATCAGCCCCACGCCCTCCCAGCTGAAGCGCGTATAGACATTGCGCTCGAGCCAGTCGTCCGGGGTGCCGGCGCCGTACTTCTCCATGGTTTCCTGGATCTTCGCTTCGGCGCGATACAACTCGGTGCCCTGAAGCAGGACCGTGCGGATGCCGCGCGTTTGCGGGCTGTGCGGATCGTCGGGCGTCTCGACGAATGCATGGTGTTTGCGATGGATCGCGACCCACTCCTTGGTGACCATTCCGGTGGTCAGCCAGAGCCAGAAGCGGAAGAAATGGCTGATGATGGGATGCAGCTCCAGGCCGCGGTGCGCCTGGGTTCGATGCAGGAAGATCGTCACTGCAGCAATCGTGACGTGCGTCAGCGCGAAGGCGAGCACGACGTAACCCCACCAAGGCATCGGAAACAGGCCATGCGCGAGGAAAGACAGAAAAGCTTGATTCATTTGCGAGGGAATCCCTTTGGAGGTGGGCGCGCCCGAACGAGCATCGTCCAGTTAGATTGGGTATATTTTACATGGTTCTAGAGGCGGCCCCGATCTTTTTTGAAGTGAAGGCTCACATTATGGCGAGCGCTCACTATTGGGCAGACCGGCGTCGGAAGCGGGAGCACGACCGTCGATTAGCCGCACCTCCTGCTGAGGGTACGGAATTTTGACGTTGTGCTCGCGAAACGCGCGCCAGATACCGAGGTAAAGCGTCGATTTCAGGGGACCCTGATCTTTCTCCGGGTCGTTGATCCAGACTCCAAGCTCGATCTCGATGCCGCTGTCGGCGAAACGCAGGACCCGGGCGTCAGGAGGATTGGGCTCGCGCAGTACCCGCGACTCGCCCTGCGCAACCTCGATCACGAGGCGCATCGCCAGGTCCAAGTCGCTTTCGTAGCTGATCTGCACGGGGAAGCCCAGCCGGATCTCGCGACTGACGTAGGAGTGGTTGAGCACGGTCGTGGTGACCATGATCTCGTTGGGCACGATCGCCTCGACCCCGTCGGGGCTCCGCACGACGACGTAGCGCGCGGTCGCCTTGCTCACGACGCCGGAACGCTTGTCGACGGTGACCGTGTCGCCGATGCGTACCGAACGGTCGAGCAGGATCGTGAAACCGGCGATGTAGTTGCTTGCGAGCTTCTGCAGGCCGAGCCCGATGCCGACTCCGAGCGCTCCGCCGAACACCGACAACACCGTGAGATCGATGCCGGCGACCGAAAGGGCAATGAGCACGGCGATCAGCAGAAGCAGCGCGCGGAAGAGCTTGACCAGCACGGCGTGAACGTTGGTTTCGCCCGTCGTCGTGCGCATGAGGCGCTGCTCGACGATGCCCGACACCCAGAGCGAAATCACGATCGCGAGGACCAGAGTCAGCGCGTCGCGCCCCAGATCGAGCACGCTCAGTTCCGTCTTGCCCAGCGGCAGCTTCGCCTCGGAGAGCGTGTTGCCGATCTCCTGCAGTATCCCGACGTAATAGAGCAGCAGGGCAGCCCAGATCGTGTAGCTGACCGCGCGCTCCGAAACAGGCATCCAGTGGCCCGGCCCGAACAGGTTGTGCAAGGTGTAGACGATCAGCCGGATCAACGCCAGAGAGATGGCAAGGGGAATGGCGATCGCGAAGAACGCCGGGTCGTGCGAGTAGCGCAGCGCTCCGCGCGCAACCTCCAGCAACAGCAGCGCGGTGAGCGGGAAGATGAGCCGGTTGACGCTCCCGGCACCGATTTTCGCAAGCCGCGATCCGGCGCCGCTTCCGAGGCGGGTGCGGCGATCGACCACGAACGCCGCGGCGAAACACAGCGCCGCTGCCGCGAGGTCGAGCAACCCCGCCGGCGTTCGCAGCGCTTGCAGCATTCGGTCGAGCTCCAGCGGCGCGAGCATCGGTGAAGTGTAGCTATGTTTGTCGCCCCGGCGAAGCCTGCCCCGGCTTAAGCCGGGGGCCGGGAAGACGGGTAGTGGTCGTCATTCCCGCGGAAGCGGGAATCCAGCGTCTTTACCAAACGACGAACGCCACTGGGTCCCCGCGTTCGCGGGGACGACGAACGATCATTTGACTGCCTCCTCCGACCACGGCCTCGCCCCCGCCCTGAGGCGCTGCCAGTTTTCGCGATAGGCCCGGGCGACCGCGGGATGGTCGCGCAACACGACGACGTTCTCGGCGTTGCTGCGCTGCGCCGCGATCGTGAAGTTGTAACTTCCGGTGATCGTGGTGGCATGCGGAAGCTCGGCGTCGATCACGATGACCTTGTTGTGTGCGGCCTGGAAGTTGCCGTCGAGCCAGACCTCGACGCCGCCGGCGACCAGTTGCGGGAGCACATTTTGCGGCACCGCACGCGCCTGCTCGCGATCGGCCAGCACGCTTACCGCGACGCCGCGGCGCTTGGCGCTGACGAGCGCCTGCGCGATGCGCCGGTGAGTGAACGTATACGCTTGGACGAGAACTTCGCTTTGTGCCCGGTCGATGGCGGCGATGATGAGATTGTCGACGGCGTCGCCGGGCGTGAAGGCAATCTCCACGTTGCCC
>VBCL01000324.1 GCA_005888865.1 Betaproteobacteria bacterium
CTGGCCGGAACCGGTTGCGCGGCGCTGCCGGAAACGATCGAGCTCACGCGACATGCGGTAATGTGCGGTTGCGCCGGCGCGCTGGTGCTGCCTCCGTTCTTCTTCAAGGACGTCAGCCCCGAGGGTGTCTACGCGAGCTACGCGCGGATCGCCGAAAGTGTCGCCGACGCGCGCTTGCGGCTCTATCTCTATCACATCCCGCAAGTCAGCGGCGTGGCGATCCCGGACGAAGCGATCGCCCGGTTGGAGCGGGCCTATCCGACGCTCCTCGCCGGTGTGAAGGACAGCGAGTGCAATCTCGCGCATTCGTTGCGCCTGCTGGAAGCGTTCCCGCAATTGTCGATTTTCGTGGGCTTCGAGCCCCATCTCCCGGCCGCGCTCGCGAGCGGCGGCGCAGGCACGATCTGCGGCATCGCCAACCTCTATCCACGGCTGATCCGCCGCCTGTTCGACCACGCTGGGGACGCAAGCCATCCGCCCGATCTGGCCAGACTCGAGCGCTTCATCGCCGTGCTCGATACCTACCCGTTGTTCCCCGCATTCAAGGCCCTGCAGGCCGATCTCACCGGAGACACGGCGTGGAATGTGCTGCGCCCTCCTCTCATGCCACTCGAATCGAACGCGCGGGATGCGTGGCTTGCGGCCGTCGCGGCGTGCGGGATCGCGCGAAGCGATGCGACGAACCCTCATTAGTCGGGAAGACATTCATGAACCTGCCACAGCCAACACCCACGGAGCTCGCAGCGCTCGCCGCCTTCGACACCCCGACGATCTGCAATGCGCTGGAAGTCGTCATGCCCGAGACCCGTGCCCGCGGCTACACCACGCGGCCCGCGGTGTGCGGATTCCCGGCGCTCAAGCCGATGGTGGGATACGCGCGAACGGCGCGCATACGCGCCAAGGCGGCGCCGACGCTCTCCGCGTCCGAGGTGCGCAACCAGCGGCACGATTACTATCGTTACGTCGACGCGGGCCCCAAACCCTCCGTGGTGCTGATCCAGGATCTCGATGGGGCCGACGCCGGGTACGGCGCGTTCTGGGGCGAAGTCCAGTCGGCGATCCACCTCGGTTTGGGCGCGCTCGGTGTCGTGACCAACGGGTCGGTACGCGACATCGATCCCTGGGCGCCCGGCTTCCAGTTCCTTGCGGGCGTGATCGGACCTTCGCACGCCTACGCCAACGTCGTCGACTTCGGCGGCGAGATCGACGTGCTGGGCATGCGCGTACGCTCGGGCGACATCGTGCACGCCGACCGTCACGGCGCCGTCGTGATCCCGGTGGCCGCGATCCGCGACCTGCCGGCCGCGATCGACAAAGTAGCGAAGCGCGAGGCGAGCATCCTCGCGGTCGCGCGCGCACCCAATTGCACCGCCGAGAAGTTGATTGCCGTATTCAAGGAGCAGGACGCGATCCACTGACCGGGCGTGTCCGGGACGAGTATCATTTCGAACTGAAAATACCGACACCGCGGAACCACGCGGGCGCGAACAACCCGCCGAAAGACCTCGAGGAGGAATCCATGGCTCACCGCACGCACGACGATCGACCCGATGCACTGCGCCGCCGGCTGTTGCAGGCCGGAACCGGCGCCGCCGCGCTGGGCGCGCTGCCCGGCGCAAGCGTCCTCACCGCGCATGCGCAAGGCGCGTTCGACTGGAAACGGTTCAAGGGCCAGAAGATCGAGATCCTGCTGGTGAAAAGTCCTCGGGGCGACCTTCTCAGCAAGTATCACAAGGAGTTCGAGGACCTGACCGGCATCGAAGTCGGCTCGGAAATGGTCCCCGAGCAGCAGCAACGGCAGAAGGCGGTGATCGAATTCAACTCGGGGAATCCGAGCTTCGACGTGATCGCGCTCTCCTATCACGTGCAGAAGCGTCAGTTCGCCAAGAACAACTGGCTCACCGATCTCCGGCCTTACATCAGCGACAAGTCGATGGCCGCGCCGGACCTCGACTTCGCCGATTTCGCCAAGGGCGGCCTCAACTACGCCGTGGAATCCGACGGCCGCGTCATGAGCCTGCCGATGAACCTCGATCCGTGGGTCGTCTACTGGAACAAGGAGCTCTTCGCCGCCAGGAACGTGGCGTATCCGAAGACGTTCGCCGAGATGATCGACGCGGCGTCCAAGCTCCACGATTCGGCTAAGGGCACCGCCGGTTTCGTGGGCCGTGGCCTCAAGAACGCCAACGTGCCGGTGTGGACGAGCTTTCTCTTAGGCTACGGCGGCACCTTCACCGATGCCAAGGGCAAGCTCCTCACCGACTCGACCGAGGCGATCGAGGCAGCGAAGATGTACCAGACACTCCTCGGCAAGTACGGTCCGCAGGGCGTGGCCGGCTTCAACTGGAATGAATCGCAAAGCCTGTTCCTGCAAGGCAAGGCCGCGATGTGGCTCGACGGCATCGGCTTCGCACAGCCGCTCGAGGATCCCACCAAGTCTCGTATCGCCGGTAAGGTCGGTTACGGGGTGATGCCTGCGGGCCCGAAGGCGCAAGTCTCGGCGCTGTTCGGAGACGGCGAGGGCATCTCGGCGTACAGCAAGAAGAAGGGCCCCGCGTGGTTCTACCTGCAGTGGGCGTCGAACAAGGGCAATCAAACGCGCATGCTGCAGGCCGCCGCCGGCGCGCCGGTGCGGAACTCGGCGTATGCAGCTGCGCAGCAATCGAGCGACTTCAAGGCGCCCAAGGAATGGGTCGAATGCATGCTGAAGTCGGCGAGCATCGCCCAGCCCGGGTTGCCGGTGATTTCACCGGTGACCGAGTTCCGCGACGTTTTCGGGGTTGCGCTCACCAACATGATCAACGGCGCGGATCCGGCGACCGAGCTCAAGCGCGCCACCGCCGAATTCCAACCGGTGCTCGACAAGAGCGAAAAGGCGTAACGCTGGCTAGCTCTGCCGCCGCTCTGCATTTGGCTTCGCCCCTCACATGTCCACGATCGCGACACCGCACCCGGGATTCCTCGCCCGCCGCCATCGCAGCTACTACCTGTTCGTTGTCCCCGCGCTGATCCTGATCGGTGCGGTCATCATCTTCCCGTGGCTGTTCACGGTCACCGCACCCAGGCTTTCTCGCCCGCCGCCATCGCAGCTACTACCTGTTCGTCGTCCCCGCGCTGATCCTGATCGGCGCGGTCATCATCTTCCCGTGGTTGTTCACGGTCTGGATGAGCTTGTTCGACTGGACGATCGGCTCGGTCGCACATTTCGTCGGGCTGGCCAATTATGTCGGACTGGCGACGAATCAGCGCTTCATCGAGTCGATCGTCCACACCTTCTACTTCACCGCACTGGCGGTGGTGGTGCCGCTGATCCTGGGATTGGTCGCCGCGCTGATCTTTCATCGCGAGTTCCCGTTCCGCGGCGTGCTGCGCGGCATTTTCACCATGCCGATGATGGCGACTCCCGTCGCGGTGGCGCTGGTGTGGACGATGATGTTCCACCCGCAGCAGGGCGTGCTCAACTACCTGTTGTCGCTGGTCGGCCTGCCGGCGTCGCTGTGGGTCTATTCGCCGACGTGGGTGATCCCGAGCCTGGTCCTGGTCGAGATCTGGCACTGGACGCCGCTGGTGATGCTGATCATCCTGGGCGGGCTCGCCGCGCTGCCGACCGAACCCTACGAATCGGCACGGCTCGACGGCGCCTCGGAGTGGCAGCTTTTCCGCTACATCACGCTGCCGTTGATCGCGCCGTTTCTGGTCGTCGCCGCGGTGATCCGCACCATCGATGCACTCAAGGCTTTCGATACCATTTACGTCATCAGCCAGGGCGGGCCGGGAACCGCGTCGGAGACGATCAACCTCTACCTCTATCTGCAGGCGTTCGCGTTCTACAACGTCGGCAACGCCTCGGCGGTCGTGGTCGTCTTCTTCACGATCATCCTGGCGCTCGCGCTGCTGCTCCTTTACGTCCGGCAGAGGGCGCGATGGACGTGAGCACGGCGTTGCGGTTGCCGGCTCCCGCTCGCCGGGCGAAGCTGCGCCGCGGCTGGCGCAAGCTCGGATTCGCGCTCTCGGTCGCGATCATCGTCTCGCCGGCGATCCTGGTGTTCCTCTGGATGCTGTCGCTGTCGATCAAGACCGAGGTCGAGAGCACGGCGTATCCACCGGTGTTCATTCCCGACGCGCCGACGCTCTCCAACTTCGTGCAGATGGGCCTGTATTTCTGGAACAGCGTCGTGGTGTCGGGCCTCGCCACGCTCGTCGCGCTCGTGGTCGGCGTCCCCGCCGGCTACGGCATCGCCCGGGTCCAGGCGCATAAGCTCACCGTGCTGATCCTGATCGCGCGCATGACGCCGGCGCTCTCGTATCTGATCCCGTTGTTCACCGTGTTCCAGCTCCTCGGCCTCAACAACACGCTGACTGCGCTGGTGATCACGCACCTGGTCATCACGGTCCCCATCGTCGTCTACATCATGGCCGGACACTTCGAGACGTTGCCGAAGGAGCTCGAGGAAGCGGCATTGATCGATGGGGGTAGCGTCTGGACGGCCTTCCGCTACGTCGCGCTGCCGCTCGCCCGACCGGGCATCGTCGTGGGCACGATCCTGGCGTTCATCTTCTCCTGGAACAATTTCGTATTCGGTGCGGTGCTCGCCGGGCGGGCTACGCGCACGCTGCCGGCGGCGGTCTACAACGTGCTGACTTTCGAGCAGCTCGCCTGGGGACCGCTCGCCGCCGCCGCACTGGTCGTCACCGTGCCGGTGCTGCTCCTCACGATCGTCATTCAGAAAGAGATCGTCGCCGGACTGACACACGGCGGCGTGAAGGCATAGGTATCGATATGCTGAAGGGCATTCATCCACTGCTGCACGCCGATTTGCTCCACGCGCTCGCGGCGATGGGCCATGGCGACGAGATCGTGATCGTCGACGCCAACTTTCCTGCGGCGAGCCTCGGCAAGCGAATCTTGCACGTTGCAGGCGCGTCGGCGTCCGACGCGCTCGATGCGGTGCTGACGCTCTTCCCGCTCGACGGCGTCGCCCAGCCCGCCGCGTTCACGATGGAGGTCGTCGGCGATCGGGACGCGCTCCCCGAGCCCGTGCGCGAGTTCGCCGCAGTCTTCACCGAGCACGGCCTCGCCGAGGCCGAGATCGGCCATCTCGAGCGCCACGCCTTCTACGAGCGCGCTCGCGCCGCATTCGCCGTCGTGCGCA
>VBCL01000325.1:0-3316 GCA_005888865.1 Betaproteobacteria bacterium
CTCGCGAACAGCAAACCCGCCAACACCGGCCCCAGCTCGCGCACGAGCGCCAGCGCGACGAGAATCCCGAGCTGCTCGTCGGCACCGTAGCGCTTCAGCGTTTCGTAGCCCTGCAACGACAGCACCATGCCGACGAACAGCCCCGACATCAGGATGATCACGAGCGACAGCACGCCCGAGAAATAGATCTCGCGCAGCGTGAGGTGGATTCGCCGGAACGCGGCGGGCGTGTGCCAGAGAACGGCCACGAGAAAGCGGGCGACGTAGCCCAGCTGCGCCACGACGCCGGTGACCGCGCCGCCGAGACGGCGCAGCCAATACGCAATTCCGTTGACCACGTCAGTCGACATCGGCGAAGAGCTCTTCCCGATAGGAAGGCGCCGGATAGTGAAACGGCACCGGCCCGTCGGGCGCGCCGTTCACGAATTGACGCACGAACGGATCCGCCGACGCGCGCACTTCGCCGGGTGTTCCCGAGGCGACGATGCGGCCTTCGGAAACGAAATACAGATAGTCGACGATCTTGAGCGATTCGTAGACGTCGTGCGTCACGAGGATCGAGGTGATCGACAGCGCGTCGTTGAGCCGCCGGATGAGCTGCCCGACGACGCCGAGCGAGATCGGATCGAGCCCCGCGAAAGGCTCGTCGTAGAGCACCAGCATCGGATCGAGCGCGATGGCGCGCGCCAGCGCGACGCGGCGGGCCATCCCACCGGACAACTCGGCCGGCATCAGATGCGCAGCGCCGCGCAGGCCGACCGCCTGGAGCTTCATCAGCACGAGATCCCGGATCAGCTCTTCGGGCAACTCGGTGTGCTCGCGCATCGGGAACGCGATGTTCTCGAAGACCGACATGTCGGTGAACAGCGCGCCGAACTGGAACAGCACGCCGTACTTCCGGCGCAGATCATAGAGCGCCTCGGGTCCGAGATCGGGTACCGACTGACCGCCGACTCGTACCTGCCCCGACTGCGGCCGCAACTGGCCGCCGATAAGACGCAGGATGGTCGTCTTGCCGCAGCCGCTCCCGCCCATGATGGCGACGATCTTGCCGCGCGGAATCGTCATCGTGATGCCCTTGAGCACGGGGCGCACGTCATAGCTGAAGGAGACGTCGACGAGCTCGACCGCGACCGCCTCGGGATCGACCCGCCAGGCGGCAATCGGTTCTGCGGCGCGGGACGGTGTCGGCTTCGCCGGGGGAGACATCAAATCGGGGACGGATTGGGGGCAAATCGGAATATCGATTGTAACGGGTTGACTGCACTACCACAATCACGGAACCCCCGTCGCGCGACCTTGCTAAGGAACCTCTGAACAAGTCGCACATGAGCCACGTTCAGAGGGCCCTAACCTCGCAACAGTCGCTGCTCGGCAACCGCCAGATTTCCCGGCCGGCCGAGCAGGACGACGACATCCCCCGCCTCGAAGCGATGATCGGGTTCCGGAATCGCCGAGCGCGCACCGCGACGACGCACGCCCGTCACTTCGACAACATCCTTGAAATCGAAATCGGCGAGGGTGCGGCCGACGGCGGCGGAGCGATCGGTGAGCAGCACCGAGTGCAGCCGCGGCTGCAGATTGTCGGCGGCGTCGGCCGCGTCGGTCACGCCGTGGTAGAAACCGCGGAAGAGACTGTAGCGTTCCTCGCGAATTGCGCGGATCCGCGCCAGGACGCGATTGAGCGGGACACCTGCAAGCAGCAGCGAGTGCGATGCAAGCATGAGGCTGCCTTCGAGCACCTCCGGAACCACCTCGGTCGCACCCGCCTTCATCAACCGCTCCAGCTCGCTGTCGTCGAGGGTGCGCACGATCACCGGCACCTCAGGCCGCAGGTGCTGAACGTGATGCAGGATCTTCAGCGCGGCCGCGGTGTTGGCAAAGGTCACGGCGACCGCCCGCGCCTTGGACAGGCCTGCTGCAACCAGCGCCTCACGCCTGCCGGCATCGCCGTAGACGACACTGCTGCCGTCCGCGGCGGCTTCGCGCACCCGCTCGGGATCATTTTCGAGCGCGATGAACGCGATGTCTTCCTTTTCGAGAAGCCGCGCGAGGTTCTGACCGCTGCGACCGAAACCGCAGATGATCACGTGTTCCTGACGGGACATGGTGCGGGCGGCGATCCGGGTGACCTGCGCCGCGCGCGCGAGCCAGTCGTTGGCCGTCACCCGCCGCGCCAGCGGCTCGGCAAACTGGATCAGTACCGGCGCGGCCAGCATCGACAACACCATCGCGGCCAGCACGAGCTGCGCGAGCGTCGGCTCGATCACGTCGAGATCACTCGCAAGCGCGAGCAGCACGATCGCAAATTCGCCCGCTTGCGCGAGATAGAACCCCGTGCGCAGCGCGGCCCCCAGCGGCGCACCGAACGCCCGGGCCAGGACGACGATCAGGATCAGCTTGGCGAGCACCGGACCGACGAGCAGGAGCGCGACCCAGCCGAGGTGCGCGCCGACGACTCTCAGGTCGAGATACATTCCAACAGTGACGAAGAACAGGCCGAGCAGGACGTCGCGGAACGGCTTGATATCCTCCTCGACCTGATAGCGATACTCGGTCTCCGCGATCAGCATTCCGGCGAGAAACGCACCGAGCGCGAACGAGAGTCCCGCGAGCTCGGTGAGCGCCGCGAGCCCAAGGGTCACCAGCAGCACGTTGAGCATGAACAGCTCCGCCGAACGCGCCTGCGCAATGACGTGGAACCAGGCGCGCATCGGCCTCTGTCCCAAGACCAGGATGACGCCGAGCGCGACTGCGGCCTTGCCCGCTGCGATTGCGAGCTGACGCCACAGGTCAGTGTCGCCGGCGGCGAGCGTCGGCACGGCGATGAGGAACGCGACGACCGCCAGATCCTGGAACAGCAGCGTCCCCATCACGTCGCTGCCGTGCGGTGAATTGAGCTCCATGCGCTCGGCGAGCATCTTGGAGACGATCGCGGTCGAGCTCATGGCCAGCGCGCCGCCGAGCGCGAACCCCGCAAGCCAGCCGTAGCCCAGCAGGTGCAGGCCGACCATGGCCATCGCCGTCGTGATCGCAACCTGCGCGAGCCCCAGGCCGAATACCGCGCGCTGCATCGCCTTCAACTGCGGCAGGCTGAACTCCAGACCGATCGAGAACATGAGGAAGACGATGCCGAACTCGGCCAGATCGCGCACGTCGGCGTTGTCGGGCACCCAACCCATTGCGTGGGGGCCGACCGCGATCCCGACCGCGAGGTAGCCCAGAATCGGCGGCAGGCGCACGAGCCGGCAGACGACGATGGCGACGACGGCCGCCGCCAGAAGCAGCAGGATCAGCACCAGCGTATGCGACATGC
>VBCL01000325.1:3417-7494 GCA_005888865.1 Betaproteobacteria bacterium
GGGCTGGCGCTGGGCCGCGGCGTACTCACCACGGAGGCCGCAGCGATCGGTGCGCTGTCAGAGCGGCTGGGCGCCGCGTTCCTCGCGGCGGCGCGGACGCTGTTCGAATGTCGCGGTCGCGTCGTCGTGACCGGCATCGGTAAGTCCGGGCATATCGCTCGCAAGATCGCGGCAACGCTCGCGTCGACCGGAACACCGGCGTTCTTCGTGCATGCCGCCGAGGCGAGTCACGGGGACCTCGGCATGATCACCGCCGAAGACGTCGTGCTGCTCCTGTCGAATTCTGGCGAGACCGACGAGCTTGTTTCGCTGATGCCGCATCTCAAGCGCCAGGGCGCGCGCCTGATCGCGCTGACCGGCAACGAGCAATCGTCGCTCGCGAACGCGGCCGATGTGCATCTAGACGCGAGCGTCGACGCCGAAGCCTGCCCGCTCGGGCTCGCGCCGACCGCGAGCACGACCGCGGCGCTCGCACTCGGCGACGCGCTAGCGCTCACGCTGCTCGACGCGCGCGGCTTCTCGGTCGACGATTTCGCGCGCGCGCACCCCGGTGGATCGCTCGGGCGGCGCCTGCTCACGCGTGTGGCGGACGTCATGCGCAGCGGCGCCGAGGTTCCCTCCGTCGGGCTCACGGCCACGCTCGCCGAGACGGTCATCGAGATGAGCAGCAAGGGCATGGGCATGACTGCCGTAGTCGATGTGGAATCACGGGTGGAGGGCATCTTCACCGACGGGGATCTTCGCCGCTGCCTCACCCGCGTCGGCGATTTTCGAGCCGAGCGCGTCGCCGGGCTGATGACGCGCGAGCCACGCACGATCGGCCCCGAGCGACTCGCTATCGATTGCATCGAGCTCATGGAGACCGCGCCGAAGGTCACGCAGCTCCTGGTCGTCGACGCCGAGCGCAGGCTGGTTGGCGCGTTGCACCTGCACGATCTGTTTCGCGCCCGAGTGGTGTGACATGCCGGCAGTGGATCTCATCGCCCGAGCGCGCCGCGTGCGGCTCTTGACCTGCGACGTCGATGGTGTGCTGACCGATGGTCGCATCTACGTCGCCGATGACGGCCGGGAGACCAAGGCGTACTCGTGCCTCGACGGCCTGGGCATGAAATGGCTGGAGCGCTCGGGCGTGGCGGTCGCGTGGATCACCGGCAGCACGGCGCCCGCCGTGGTGCAGCGCGCGACGACGCTGGGTGTCGAGCGCGTGTTTCTCGGCGCCGAGGACAAACTCGAAGTCTGGGAGCGCCTTCGTGCCGAGCTCTCCATCGAGCGGGCTGAGTGCGCGCATATCGGCGACGATTTTCCCGACTTGGCGGTGATCGCACGTTGCGGTCTGGGCGCAACGGTGCCGCGCGCGCCGGAACCGCTGCAGCGCCGTGCACACTACGTCACGCGCAACGAGGGGGGCAAGGGCGCCGTGCGCGAGCTTGCCGAGTTGATTCTGGCCGCGCAGGGCAAGCTCGAGGCTCTCCTTGCGAGCTACGGCGAGGCGTCTTCGCCCGACCTCGACGCGAAGGTCAGGCGGCTGTGACCTCGCGCCGGCAAGCCTGGCTCGATCGGCTGATCACCTGGTCGCCGGTGCTGCTGCTGGGCGCCCTCGCGGCGCTGACGTACTGGCTCAACGCCCAGGTCCAGGTCGCGGGTCCGAGCTTCGATGGCTCCGGTCGCCACGATGCCGACATCTTCGTCGACAACTTCAAGGCGTTCAACCTGGACCAGGATGGACGCATCCGCCAGGCGCTCGTCGCCAAGCGCGCGCAGCATTACCCCGATGACGACACCACCACGCTCGATGCGCCGGAGATCGCATTTACCGACCCCGATAAGCCGCGGCTCGACGTTACCGCCGATCATGCGAAGATCACCGGCGACCGTGAGCACGCCTACTTCGAAGGGCACGTCAAGGCAGTGCGCGAAGCCTCCACCGACGCGGAGGGCAAGACCGAAGGGCCGGTCACGTTCGTGAGCGAGTTCCTGCATGTGATCCCGAAGGAGGACCGCATCGTCACCGATCGCCCCGTGACGATCACCGATCCGCGCGGGACAATCAACTCGACCGGATTGGAATACGACAACAAGGCCAAGACCCTCAAGCTCAGGTCGCGCGTCAGCGGCCAGCTGCAACCGCAGAGCAAGTCCCCATGATGGATCGATTCCTGCGCTTCACTCTCGCCCTCGTCCTGGTCGCCGTCGCCGCTCGCGTGCCGTCGGCTTCCGCGGAGCAGGCCGACCGCGAAAAGCCGATCCACTACCAGGCGGACACCGGTGACGTCAACGTGCAGACCAAGGTCGGCACGCTTCTGGGCAATGTGATCCTCACCCAGGGAACGCTCACGATCCGCGCCGACAAGATCGTGTTTCGGCAGAACGCCGACAACTCGGTGTCGGCGACCGCGTGGGGCAATCCGATCACCTTCCGCGAGAAGCGCGACCAGGTCGACGAGTATTACGAGGGCGTCGCCCAGCGCGCCGAATACGACGGGCAGAAGCGCTTCCTGGAGCTTTTCGACCGGGCGCTGCTGCGCAAGGGAGCCGACGAGATCCGCAGCAATTACATCTCGTACAACGCCGAAACGGAATTCTTCAAAGCGGAGGGGCGTCCCGACACGCGCCCCGCCGCCGCCGGCGAGCCGCCACTGGGGGCTCGGGTGCGCGGCGTATTCCAGCCGCAGAAGGACGCGAACAAGGACGACAAGACGGGCAAGAACGGTAAGGCGCCGGCCGCGCCGCCGAAGCCCAACCCGCCCGCACCGCTCAAGCCGGAGGGCGCGCTGTCGACGGAACCGGGCAAGTGACTCGCAGGCTGGCTCCACGCGCGCCGCGATGAGCACGCTCTCGGTCGCCGCGCTCAACAAGCGCTACAAATCGCGGACGGTCGTTCATGACGTTTCGCTCGCCGTCGGCAGCGGTGAGGTCGTCGGCTTGCTCGGGCCCAATGGCGCTGGGAAGACGACCTGCTTCTACATCATCGTCGGGCTGGTGGCCGCCGACGGGGGTACGATCGAGCTCGACGGCGACGATCTCACCCGCATGCCGATCCATGTTCGGGCAAGGCTCGGGTTATCGTACCTGCCGCAGGAAGCCTCGATCTTTCGCAAGTTGACGGTCGCCCAGAATGTCCTGGCGATTCTCGAGCTACAGGGCATCGAAGGTGACGAGATCGCCAATCGCCTGGACGCCCTGCTCGAGGACCTGTCGATCTCGCACCTGCGCGATGCTCCGGCGCTTTCCCTCTCCGGAGGCGAGCGGCGCCGGGTGGAGATCGCGCGCGCGCTGGCGACGCGGCCGCGTTTCATCCTTCTCGACGAGCCCTTCGCCGGGATCGATCCGATCGCGGTGCTCGATATCCAGAAGATCATCGGCTTCCTCAAGGAGCGCGAGATCGGCGTGATGATCACCGATCACAACGTCCGTGAAACCCTCGGCATCTGCGACCGGGCCTACATCATCAGCGAGGGCCGGGTGCTGGCTTCCGGGACACCCGACGAAATTGTTTATAATGAAAGCGTCCGGAAGGTCTATCTCGGAGAGCACTTCCGCCTCTAACCCGTCCCGGCCATGAAGCCGACGCTACAGCTCAAACTAAGCCAGCATCTCACGCTGACGCCACAACTGCAGCAGTCTATCCGGCTGTTGCAGGCTTTTGCAGGAGAATCCGCTGCTCGAGAAGGCCGACGACGAGGAGGCGCCCGGCCCGCCGCGGGACTTCCTCGTGCCGGTGACTCCTACGTCGACCGAGAAGGCCGCGGACGCGACCGACGAGCGCGCGGTGGAGCCCTCCGATCTCCTGATCGGCGGCGACGGCGACTGGGGTTCCTCGACGAGCTCGAACGAGGACGACGACGAGGCGTTCCTGCCGCAGCAGGTCGCCACCAGCTCGCTGCGGGATCATCTGAATGCACAGCTCGCCTTGCTCAACCTGCCCCTGCGCGACCGGCAGATCGTCGCGGCGCTGATCGACGCGCTCGACGAGGACGGCTACCTGAAGACCACGCTCGAGGAGCTCCTCGAACTCTTCCCCGAAGAGCTCGATATCGACGCGGACGAGCTCTCCATCGCGCTCAGGCATCTGCAGTG
>VBCL01000340.1:0-5251 GCA_005888865.1 Betaproteobacteria bacterium
GATCCTGATCTGACCCCTCATCCCGGTCGAGGGGGCCTCCCATGAGCGAACCGTCAGCTCCGAAACCAGCGCTCTGGCCCCGCCTCCGCGAATTCCTGGCGCGGCTGTTTCGCCGTGCGCCGCAGCAGCCCGGACGCTTCGAGCCGGGAAGCAAGTTCTCCTGGCATGGCTGGGTATCGATCGCGCCGTGGGTGTTGCCGTCGCGCGACTATCTCGTGTATGTCCCGCGCGGCCATGCGCGGTGGCGACGACGGCCGCTGCTGGTGCTCCTCCACGGCTGCCGCCAGACGCCCGAGGAGTTCGCGGCGGGCACGCGGATCGCGGCGTTCGCCGACGAGCACGACTGGCTCGTCCTCCTGCCGCGGCAGGCGCAGCGCGCGAACTCGTGGGGATGCTGGAACTGGTTCGATCGCCGGACGGCCGCAGGCAAAGGGGAAGCCGCCATCGTGGCCGCGCAAGTCCGGGCGGTGCGTCGGCTCTACCGCGCGCATCCGCGCCGGATGTTCCTGGTGGGGATGTCGTCGGGCGGGTGCCTCGCCGCGGTGCTGGGCCTGCGCTACGCAAAGTTGTTTGCCGCCATCGGCGTGCATTCCGGCGTCGCCTGCGGTGCGACGTCGAGTCCGGTCCTCGCGCTGCAAGTGCTCTCCACCGGCGCGAATGGCGATATCGATGCAATCGCGATGCGGGCGCGCGAAGAGACCTCTCCGCGCGCGCTACCGCTGCCTCTATGTGTGATCCATGGCGAGCACGATAATGTCGTTGCCGGGAAGAACGCCGCCGAGGTGCTGCGGCAGTTCCTCGTCTTCAACGGGCGTGTGTTACCGGGGAGCGCCGCGTTACCCGACGCCGACGCGAGCCTCGCCACACCGCTTCCGAACGGCCGGACGATGACCGTCGACGACTACCGCATGGACGGGCGGGTCGTGGCGCGGCGGGTGCGCGTCTCCGGGCTCGGACACGCGTGGAGCGGCGGCGACGGCGCTCTTGCGTACAATGATCCGCAGGGGCCCGACGCCACTGCGCTGTTCGGTGAGTTTTGCACAGCGCAGCTCGGGCGACGCGATATCGCAGGGTAACGCGCGCGCAACCGAGCGGCCGCCGAGCGGTCCAACGGGCTCGAACCACAAGTCGGAGGATGAAACGATGGCCATCGAAGGCATGAACCATTTCACGATCCTGACCAACGATGTGGACGGCACTATCGACTTCTACGACGAACTGCTCGGACTGACCGCCGGGCCGCGTCCCGACTTCGACTTTCCCGGCGCGTGGCTCTACGCGGGTGGCGCGCCGATCCTGCACGTGATCGGCGGCCGGCCGAAGAGCGAGCTCAAAGCCGGCGTGATCGACCACATGGCGTTTACCGGACGCGATCTTTCCGGCACGCTCGCCAAGCTCAAGGCCCGGGGCATCGAGCCCACCTGTCGACGGCAGGTAGGGTCCGGCGTGTGGCAGGTCTTCTTCTTCGATCCCAACGGCGCGCGCGTGGAGATCGATTTCGCCGCGGACGAGACGGCACCGACGGCCTGATGCCGCGCGCTACATTCGATCACCTGGTCTTCGCGGCGGCGACACTCGAGCAGGGCGAGGATCACCTCGAATCGCTCTTGGGCGTGCGTCCGCAGCGCGGCGGCAAGCACGTGGCGATGGGTACCCACAACAAGTGATCGCTATCGATCCGGAAGGCACTGCGCCGGCACGCCCACGCTGGTTCGCGCTCGACGCACCGGCGATGCGCGAGGCGCTGAGTGAAGCGCCACGGTTGATCCATTGGGTTGCGCGCACCGACGACATCGATGGCGCGAGGCGCGCCTGCCCGATCGACCTCGGGCTCGCGCACCCGATGGAACGCGGTGCGTTCCGCTGGCGGATCACCATCCCGGCCGACGGCCATCTTCCCGGCGCCGGCATCCTGCCGACGCTGATCCAGTGGGCGGACGAGCGCCACCCCACCGATACGATGCCCGAGTCCGGCATTCGCATGGCGGCACTCGCCGGGGCGCATCCCGAGCCCGGGGCCATGCACGCCGCGCTCGCGGCACTCTCGCTCGGCGAGACAATCAAGGTCACGTTCGCCTCGACGCCGCGTCTCGCGGCGCTGCTGCGGACTCCGCGCGGGCCGGTGACGCTGTAGCCTGGGTTTACTTGGCCGCGGCCTCTGCGGCGGCGAGCTGGCCGTAGACGACGCGGGCGATCGCGAGGAGTTGCCCGCGATCGATGCGGCCGGAAAGTGCATAGCCACAGACATCGTCGATCCAGTAGAAGACCCCGACGCCGTCCTCGAACGCGTAGCGAAAGGCAGTCTCACGCGAGGGAGAGCCATCCTTGCGCACCAGGAGCGAAATACGCTGGCGGTCGGCGTTCTCGTACATGAACAGCGCGCCCGGCTTCTCGTTACCCGCGACAAGCCGCCCGCCGACCAGCGCGAAGCCGACGGTGTTGAGATCAGGGGCGTGCAAGGAATAGCCCAGCCGCTTCGACAGCCAGCTCACCAGCCGCTGCTCTTCCGCAGCCCAGACCTCGACCGGCCGGTTCGCGTCGGACGCGTAGAGCACGTGCGTCAGCGCAGCCTGCCGGGGAAAGGTGACCGGCATGCCGGCGAGCTGCAGCATCTCGCCGCGACCGAACCAGCCGACGCCGACCCCGAGTACAACCGACGCTGCGAGCGCCGCCCACGGCTGCCAGCGCCACCTTCCACGCAGCGACCGACCCGTCGCCGCCCAGAGGAGCTTCCGCGGCAGCGCCTCGGCAAGCCAGGGATCGAAGGCGTCACGCAATGCCGCATTCTGCCGGCGGATTTCGGCAACGCGCGCCGCCAGCAAAGGCTCGCGCGCGAGTGCGGCCGCCACATCTTCGGCCCGCGCAGAGCCGAGCTGATTGTCGGCATACGCCTGCAGCTCGTCGTCGTGAACCGGAAGATTCGCGCTCATTGTCCGCCTTCAGCGCACGACCTTGAGCGGCGACGGCGTTTCCGCGTTCATCCGTCGCAGCTTGTCCCGCGCTCGTGACAGCCGGGACATCACGGTACCGATCGGTACGCCGAGCACTTCGGCAATCTCCTCATAGCGCAGCTCCTCGACCGCGGCAAGGATCAACACTTCGCGCTGCTCCACCGGCAGCCGTCCGACCTGCGCCAGCACTTCGGCGAGCTCGACGCGGTCGGACTGCGTCGCACGGACCGGTATCTCCCAGCCCGCCGCCGGTCCCTCGTCGGCATCGAGCGACGCCTGCGCGAACTCGCGTTGGCGCATCGAGTACTGGTTGACGTGAACGTTGTGCATGATCGTGAACAACCACGCGCGCAAGTCGCTGCCAGCCTGCCACAACCGGCGTTTCTCCCATGCCCGCGCCAGGGTGTCCTGCACCAGATCGTCGGCGCGATGCAGGTCGCCCGTCAGCACCCGAGCATAGCGGCGCAGCCGGGGCAGCGCGGCGACCAGATCGGGATGGGGCAATGTCTCCGGCAAGATTGCATCCTGGGTGAAACGACCTGCACCTGCTTGGCGCGCCCGAGGAGCGCCCCCCTGTTGGGGTGGAAACAGGCGCTGCGGGCGGCTTATTCCGTGCTGCTCCTGGGCGGGCCCCCGGGCGCCGGCGGAGCCGGCTTGCGAATCAGGCGCTGCATCGCCAGCCCCAGGCTGGCGCGCAGCCGCTCGGTCGCGAGGATCAGCTGATGCATTTCGTTGGCGCTGCTGCGGCTCAAGCCCGCGGCACCCAGGTCCGCCTGTTGCCCGACGGAGATCCGCTCGGCGGCACGGGTCACCCGCTTGATCGGCCGGACGACCGCGAACTGGATGAACAGCACGGCGACGAGAAAACCGCTCACCAGGAGCGCAATCTGCAGCGGGCCGACGACGTCGGTCGCCACCTTCCAGAAGCTGCGCGCCGGCAGCCTCACGCTGATGATTCCCGCAACCTCGCCCTCCCTGAAGCCGAAGCCCCGCTCGGTGCCGTAGCGCGTCTTGACGTCAGCAGGAGCATTTTCCGCACTGGCATGGCAGGGAAGGCAGGACGCCTTCACGTAAAGCGTGCGCGCAAACCGAAAGTTGTCCGGTGTGGTCTCGTAGTACTCCGCCAGATGGTTGGCGCGAATGCGGTCGAGTGCCCGGACCTCGAACGCATCCGGCTTGTTGACCGGGTTCATGTAGTTGTGCGAGGTCACGCGAAACTTCGCGGACGAGTTCGATTTCTCCACGACCTCCGAGAATTCGCGTTGCGCCAGCGCCGGATTTTTCGAATAGAAGTGCCAGACATCGGCCGGCGCCGATGCGCCGGTGCCGGCAGCGTCGGGCGCATTTACCAGCGTCACCTGGCCAAGAAAGCTCTTGTCGTTGTCGCGGACCCAGACGCGACCGTATTGCGACACCCAGGTTCCGAAGGCGTCGACGTTGTCGGCCACCGTCTCGGCCTGCGACTTGAGCTCGGTCCGGTATACGCTGTCGAGCACGAGAAAGAACGAGCCGACGACGAGCAGCAGCGCCACGACAAACACGATGGTGAACTGGGTGGTGATCGAGCGGTTGTTGATCATCTCTCGCCTCCTTCGTTCGAATATCCTCGCGCCCTCGAGTCGAAGCGGAGGCCTACAACCGGATGCAGGCCCTCGCGTCGGTTACGAACGCGGCGCGCCGTTCGGGGTCGTCGATATACTGCGCCAGCATCTCGACGTACTGCTCGACGTCCGCAGGCCGCAGCCGATTGCCGGCATCGAGCCACACGGCACGCGCATCCTCGGCGAGCTGCCGCCCGAACGGCCCCACCTCGACGATGAACAACTGATCGATGGCTGCGCACATGCGCAGCAGCGTCGGCAGCACGCGATGAGGCACGCGGACTATCCGTCTGCGACGCCGCGATGGCGCGCACCTGGCGTCAAGGTTACCCTTCTCCGGCAGAATCCGACGGCGACGCGGGCCATGCTGTCTGTCTTTCTCCCTAAAGTGGACCGATCGATCGGTCTCGAAGGCAGCAATCGTGCCCGACAATGCGGTCTACGGCAACTCCGCCGAGGGCATCCGCGCCAGGACGATACTGATCTTGCGCGACAATCCCCGGGCATCGGGGTGCCGCTCGTAGTATCGCGGGTTGGGGGCCATGGCCGCCAGCCGCGCGGCCTGCACCGCATCGAGTGACGATGCGCTGACGCTGAAGTAATGACGCGCCGCGGCCTCGCAGCCGAACACGCCATTGCCCCATTCGACGACGTTGAGGTAGAGCTCGAGGATGCGCCGCTTGTCGAGGATCGCCTCGA
>VBCL01000340.1:5304-5389 GCA_005888865.1 Betaproteobacteria bacterium
TGATCGTCGAGCCCCCAGCCACGATGCGGCCCTTGCGGTAGTTCCTGTCGAGTGCGAGCTCTATCCCTTCCCAATCGAAGCCTTC
>VBCL01000341.1:0-246 GCA_005888865.1 Betaproteobacteria bacterium
AGCCATGCCAAGGAAACGACGCGGTGCCGAAACGCGAGGAGCCGCAAGGATGCCCAGCGTCAACAAGATACTGAATGCGAAAAATCCGCTGGTAACGGCCAGAACCTCGTTTTCCTCAGGCCCGACGGTACCATCGCGCAGCACATACCACGATACGTACGCGAGAATGATCCCTGCGACGAAAACGCGCAGCGCGGCCGCCTCGAGCTCCGGCCGTTGCGCCGCCGCGATCACAGTCTTTAGGCG
>VBCL01000341.1:251-4272 GCA_005888865.1 Betaproteobacteria bacterium
CTCGGAAGCAATAATGCCTTGGCGGAGGTGCGCGCGTGGCTGGAGGTCGCTCTGGGGCTTTCCTGAGGCCCGTGGCGCAAGGCCGAAAGGCGGACCTCCTCGTCAATTCAGAAAAGTCCGGAACGGGTCGAACCGGGCCGCGCGCAAACCCAGTGGCGCTGAGCGAGCGGCCCGATACCGCACGCGGCTAACGAATTACGGCGCTGTGTTGGTGCCAACCGCCACGACACGATCTGCAACGAACGAGTCGATCTCGGCCCCGACGTATCCGCACTCGCGCAACACCTCACGCGTATGCTCGCCGAGCAACGGTGCTGGTCGGTCGATGCGCGTCGGCGTCGACGAGAAATGGAGCGGTGAACCAAGCGCGCGCATCGCGCCGGCCTCGGGATGCTCGAGATCGACGACCATGCCGCGCGCGAGCGTCTGCGGATGCGTCAACGCCTCGCCGAGGCTGTGCACCGGTCCGGCGGGAACGCCGGCAGCATCGAAGGCGGCAAGCCATTCGGCTTTGCTGCGCTTCACGAGCACCGCATCCATGAGCGCCACCAGCGCGTCGAGATTCTCCATACGCGCCGAATTGGTCGCAAAGCGCGGATCGTCTCGCCACTCGGGATGACCGAGCACCTCGGCGATGCGCTCCCAGTTAGCCTGGTTGGCGCCGCCGATGTTGATCCAGCCGTCGCGCGCGCGAAACGCCTGGTACGGTGCGGTGAGCACGTGCGCCGAGCCGGTGGGACCGGGCGACTCGCCGGTGGCGAAATAGATCGCGGCCTGCCAGTACGTCTGCTGCAGCGCCGCTTCCATCAGCGACGTGTCGACGATCTGTCCCTGCCCGGTCTTAAGCTTGTGCACGTAGGCCGCGAGGATGCCGCCGACGGCGAGGATGCCGGCGTTGATGTCAGCGACGGGATTGCCGGTCTTCACCGGCGGACGGCCCGGCTCGCCCGTGATCGACATCAATCCGGCGAAGCCTTGCGCGATCAGGTCGAAGCCACCCTTGTCGCCCAACGGTCCATCGCGGCCGTAACCCGAGACCGCGCAATAGATCAATCCCGGATTCGTCCTGGAGAGCATGTCGTAGCCCAGGCCGAATTTCTCGAGCGTGCCGCGACGGTAATTCTCCGTGACCACGTCGGCGGTCTTCACCAGCCGCAGGAGGATCTCGCGACCTTTGGGATGCTTGAGATCGAGCGCCAGCCCGCGCTTGTTGCGATTCAGGATCAGGAACGGCGCGGACACCCCGTTGATCCGCGGTTCGCGATAGCCCCGCGCGTCGTCCCCACCGGGAAGCTTTTCGACCTTGATCACGTCCGCACCCATGTCGGCGAGCATCATTCCGCAGGTCGGACCGGCCATGATCTGCGCGAGCTCCAGCACGCGCACGCCGGCGAGCGGGCCCGGGTGCGGAGGAAGCGGCGGTCGGCCGGTCGCTTCGGTCATCGTCCGATGAACACCGGTTTCTTCTTTGCCAGGAACGCAGCGTAGCCGATGCGAAAATCCTCGGTGTCGAAGCAGTCGAAGCATTCGTCGATCTCGGCCGCGCTGAGCGGTCGCGGATCGACGAGGCGACGCGCGAATTTCTTGTGCCAGCGCGCCACCAAGGGCGCCCCGTCGGCGATACGCTCCGCCGCTGATCGCACTTCAGCGGCCACGTCGCCGTCGGGCACGATGCGGGTGACCAGGCGCTTTTCCTTCGCCTCGACCGCATCAAAGACACGCCCCTCGAGCAATATTTCGAGTGCGACTGCCGTGCCCACCAGGCGCGCGAGCGGCGCCATCTCCGCGTACGCCATGGTGAGCCCAAGGCTCTTGATCGGCGCGCCGAAGCGCGACGATTCGCCGCAGATCCGCAGGTCGCAAAGCGCCGCGATCTCGAGCCCTCCACCGACGCACACGCCGTGGATCTGCGCAACCACCGGATGCCGGCAATCGGCGAGCGCCTGCAGAGTCGCGTGCATGACGTGACCGTAGGCGATCGCCTGCGCCTTATTCGCCCGCTCGGTCGCGAACTCCCCAATATCGTTGCCGGGCGAGAACGCCTTCTCGCCCGCACCGCGCAGAATGATGCAGCGCAGGTCCTCGTCGGACGACAGCGCACCGACGGTCTCGCCGAGCTCGCGCCACATCGGCTTGGTGAGTGCGTTGAGCTTCTCGGGACGGTTGAGCACGACGGTCGCGATGGCGCCGTCGCGCGAGACCCGGACGAGTTCCGATGCCATAGTCGGTTCCTAGCGGTAGAAGAGCTCCACGAGACCCATACCCGTCACCGGCACGTAGGTCACCAGGAGCAACACCGCCACCAGCACGCCGATGAACCACACATTCACGCGCGTGACTTCCCAGATCGAAGCCTTGGAGATCGCGCTTGCGACCATGAGGACACTGGCCACAGGCGGCGTCTGCTGCCCAATGCCCAGGTTGACGGTGACGATGAGGCCGAAATGCACGGGATCGATGCCCACGGCCTTGACCAGCGGCATCACGACCGGCACAACGAGGATGATAGCAGCCGCCGAATGCAGGAACATGCCCAGCAGCAGGAACAGCAGATTGAGCAGCGCCAGCACCACCCACTTGTTCTGGGTGAACGCCGAGACCGCCAGCGCCAGCTTCTGCGGCGCCTGCACTTCCGTGAGGTAGGTGCCAAGAAGCGCACTCGTCGCCACCAGCAGCATCACTACCGCGGTCTGTATTGCGCCGTCGATCACCGCTTGCCGCAGCTGCGCGAGATCGAGCTCGCG
Organism: Betaproteobacteria bacterium; assembly: GCA_005888865.1. Taxonomy (GTDB): domain Bacteria; phylum Pseudomonadota; class Gammaproteobacteria; order Burkholderiales; family Casimicrobiaceae; genus PALSA-1003. The sequence continues at coordinate 2,996 of VBCL01000341.1, forward strand.
ATAGATGAAAAATCCGACGACGATGGATGCAACCACCGCCAGCGCGGCACCCTCGGTCGCGGTCACGACGCCACCGAAGATGCCGCCCAGGATGATGATTGGCAGCAGAAATGCCCACAACGCATCGCGCGCCGCGCTGCCGACGCGCTTGAGCGAGAACGCCTCTTCGCGCGGCAGGTTGTAGCGGCGGGCGAACCCGTACGCCATTGCCATCAATCCGAAGCCGCCGATGATCCCGGGTACGATCCCGGCAACGAAGAGCTGCACCACCGAGGTTTCCGCCATCACCGCGTAAAGAATCATCGGGATCGACGGCGGGATGATGACGGCGAGCGTCGCCGCCGACGACATCACGGCCGCAGCCAGCGGCGCCGGATACCCCTTCGACTTCATGGCCGGAATCAGGATCGATCCCAGGGCGGCGATGTCCGCGACCGCGGAGCCGGAGATTTCGGCGAAGAACATCGACGCGCCGATCGACACGTGCGCGAGCCCGCCGCGCATCCACCCGAAGAGCGACGAGGCGAATGCGATCAACCGCCGCGAGATGCCCGACGCGTTCATGATCGCGCCAGCGAGGATGAACAGCGGGATCGCCAGCAACGGAAAGCTCGTCGCACCGTTGTACGCGACGATCGCCAGGTTCGGCAGGATGCCGGAGCCGTGGCTCGTCACCATCGCCACGAGGGCGACGATGCCGAGCGCCACCGCGATCGGCACGTTGAGCACGACCAGCGCCAGCACGGCGCCGAAGAGCACCAGCATCAGCGTCATCGCGATCCGCCGCCGGCGTTCACTGCGTTGCTTCAGCGAGCGAGACGCCGCCCGCGCGCGGCGGCCGCTTCGCGGCGAACAGATCGATGAGATGCATGACTTCGGCGACGATGATCAGCGCCGCGCTGACCGGAATCACGGACTGCACGACGCTCATCGGAATCCAGGGCAGGCTCACCAGTGTGTCGGTGGCGAGGATCGGAGTGATCCAGACACCGACGCCGCCGAGAAGCGCGAAGAAGGCGATCACGAGAATTTGCGCAGCGATGCTCACCGCCCGGCGCGCGGGCCAGGGCATGCGCTCGACGAGCTCGGGGCAGCCGATATGCGATCGCCTGACCGAGGCGAGCGCCGAACCGTAGAACGTGACCCAGGCGAGCAGCACGGACGCGACCTCGTCGTACCAGATCAGCGACCGGCCGGCGAAGCGAAACACCACGCCAAGCGTGACCTCCACGGCGAGGACCACCATCAGCACGATGACGACCCATTCGAGCAGCCGC
>VBCL01000342.1:0-3576 GCA_005888865.1 Betaproteobacteria bacterium
CTGATCGGCCGCACGGCATTCCCGCCGATCGGGGACCTGCCCTATCTGCTGACGCTTTCCGGACACGATTTCCTGTGGTTCCGGCTCGCGCCCGCCGAGAAGGCGCCGACAGGACGTGAAGAACTATTGCCGCGCGAAGAGCTCCCCGTGCTGGTGCTCTTCGACGGTTGGGCGAGTCTGTTCCGTGATCGTGTCGTGCCGTGGCGAATCGCAATGTCGGAGAAGGTGCGCAACCAGCTCGAGACCGACGCGCTACCCGCATTCGTCGCCGGGCGTCGCTGGTACGCCGCGAAGAGCGAGGCAGTGCGGCGTGTGGAGCTCGCCGATTACGTCGAGTGGAAGTCGCGCGAGCGAAGTTGGCTCGTGACCCTGGCGCGGGTGGAAGGCACGAGCGGGGCAACCCAGACCTACTTCCTGCCGCTCACCCTGGCCTGGGAGGACGTCGACGAGACGATGGTGAACGCTCTGGGCAGCTTCACGATCGCCCGCGCTCGCCAGCAAGCACAGGCGGGCGTCCTCGCCGATGCCTTCGGCGACGAGACTTTCGTTCGCGCGCTGGTCGCGGCGGTCGGCGAGGGCGTGCAGGTCAAGTCGGCGCGCGGAAGCCTGCAGTTCAAGCCGACGAGCGCATTCGCACGGCTGGTCGGGTCGGACGTCGCGACGCTCCCGGCAACGATGCCGGGCGCGCAGAGCAGCAATACGATTGTCTCGCTCGGCGATCGGGTGTTCGTCAAGGGTTACCGGCGTCTGCAGGCCGGGGTGAATCCGGAGGTCGAGATCGGGCGTTATCTCACCGACGTCGTTCAGTTCGCTCACTGCGTTCCGGTGGCGGGGAGCGTCGAGTACCTTGCGGAGGACGGTCGCACCGCAACACTCGCATTGATTCAGCAATATGTGTTCAACCAGGGTAGCGGCTGGGACTTCACGCTCAACCACCTGGACCGGTTCTTCGAGGATGCTTCACGAGGGGCGAGGGGAGCGCCCGCGCCGGATGTGCACGACGGCTATACCGCGCTTGCGCGCACGCTCGGCATGCGTACCGGCGAGCTGCACGCGGCGTTCGCACGAAACACCGGCGATCCGGCATTCGACCCGGTACCGCTCGGCACGGCCGATATCGGCGCATGGACCGAACGCGTGCGCGCCGAGGCGATGGCGGTGCTCGATCGCCTGCGGCGGCGGCGCGATGCGCTTCCGGAGTCCATTCGAGACGACGTCGATCGGCTGATTGCGCTGCGCGACGACCTGCTGGCGCGAATCGCGGCCCATGCCAAGGACCGCGGCGATGGCGTCAAGACCCGCTTGCATGGCGATTACCACCTCGGTCAGGTTCTGCTGGTGCATAACGATTTCATGATCATCGACTTCGAGGGCGAACCATCGCGCACCATGGAGGAGAGGGCGCAGAAGCACTCGCCGCTCAAGGACGTGGCGGGCATGCTGCGCTCGTTCGACTATGCGATGCATACCGCGCTGTTCAAGTTCGTTTCCGAACGCCCGGACGCGCGCGAAGCGGTCGAGTCCGCCGGGCTGCAGTGGCAGGCGCGGGCGGCAGATGCCTTCCTTGACGGTTACGACGAAGTCGCGCACGCCAATGGGCTGACTTCAGCACGCGCCGAAATGAAGGGGTTGCTCGAGCTCTTCGTGCTCGAAAAGGCGGTCTATGAGCTCAAGTACGAGGTCGACAATCGCCCGGACTGGGTGCGCATCCCGCTGATCGGCCTGCTGAATATTCTCGAGGGCGGCCGCTGAGCGCGCCCGAAAGCAACCGCGTGCCTGCGAGAGTAGCTCACCCGTCCGCGCCGGTCTGAAAAAGGAGAATGTGATGGACGTCAACATGCTGCTCGAGTCGGTCCGGGAGTCGCTGCATCAGGTCGGCGTTTTCCTGCCCAGGCTGTTGCTCGCGATCGTCATCCTCGTCGTCGGCTGGGTTATCGCGAAGGCCGTGCGCTTCGCGGTCGTGAAGGCTTTGCGCGCCATCAACTTCGGTGTCGTCACCGAGAAGGCGGGGATCGATCACTTCCTGAAGCAGGGCGGTGCCCATATCGATACCGTGCGCGTGCTCGGCGGCCTGGCCTACTGGCTGGTGATCCTGGCCGCGCTGATGGTCGCCTCCAACAGCCTCGATCTGGCACACGTGACCGATCTCGTCGGCCGCGTCGTGCTCTTCGTGCCCAAGGTCATGTTCGCTGTCGTGATCCTGGTCTTCGGCGCGTATTTCGCGCGCTTCGTCGGATCGGCGCTGACGACGTATCTGCGCGACACCCATGTCGGCGAAGCAAGCCTCATCGGCCGCCTGGCGCTGTACGCGATCATGGTGTTCGTGATCATGATCGCGCTCGACCAGATGGGCCTGGGCGACATTATCCGCCAGGCCTTCCTGATCATCGTCGCGGCGATCGGACTCGGGCTGGCGCTCGCTTTCGGCCTGGGTGGTCAGAAGCGCGCCGGGGAGCTCATCGAGCGCTGGTCACGACCGGGTAATGGTGACGAGCCGACGACACGCAATCAGACGAAGCCCGTGCTGTAACCGGAACGGATGCGCGAGACCAGCGGCGAGACGCGCACCGGATAAGACAATAAACCGGGCTCGATCCAATGAAGCCGTTCATAGCGGTATGGCCGGGGAGACCATATCCGCTCGGCGCGACCTGGGACGGAGAGGGCGTCAACTTCGCCCTGTTCTCCGAGCACGCGGAAGGCGTCGAGTTGTGCCTGTTCGATCCGAAAAGTAAGCGCGAGATCGAACGCGTGCCGGTGCGCGAGCAGACCGACCAGGTGTGGCATTGCTACCTGCCGCACGCGCGGCCGGGGGTCCTGTACGGTTACCGCGTCCGCGGCCCGTACGATCCGCAGCGCGGCATGCGCTTCAACGCCAACAAACTGCTGCTCGATCCGTACGCCAAATCGATCATCGGCGCGCTTCGCTGGAGCGACGCGCATTTCGGCTACCGCGTCGGCAGTCGGCGGGAAGACCTGGCCATCGACTCCCGCGACAGCGCCTTCGGCATGCCGAAGTGCCAAGTCGTGGACCCGGCCTTTACCTGGGGTGAAGACCGGCGCCCCAACACCGCCTGGAACGACACGCTCATCTACGAGCTGCACGTCAAGGGCTTCACGCACCTTCATCCCGAGGTTCCGGCACGCCTGCGCGGCAAGTACGCCGCACTCGCTACACCGGCGGTGATCGAGCACTTGCAGCGGCTCGGCGTGACCGCGGTCGAGCTGATGCCGATCCACGCCTTCGTCGATGACCACCATCTGGCGCAGAAAGGCCTGTCGAACTACTGGGGCTACAACACGATCGGCTTCTTCGCCCCCGATGCACGCTACTCCGTCAATGGCACGCTCGCCGAGTTCAAGACGGTGGTGAAGACTCTGCACTCTGCGGGCATCGAAGTGATCCTCGACGTCGTCTACAACCACACCGCCGAGGGTGGGAGGCTCGGCCCGACGCTCTCATTCCGGGGTATCGACAACCTGGCGTACTACCGGGTGATGCCCGACGATCCACGCCTGTACATGGACTTCACGGGGACGTGCAACACGCTCAACATGATGCATCCGCGCGTGCTG
>VBCL01000342.1:3630-5547 GCA_005888865.1 Betaproteobacteria bacterium
CCGCGGCGCTGGCGCGCGAGATGCACGAAGTGGGCCGGCTGGCCGCTTTCCTCGACATCATCCATCAGGACCCGACGCTCTCGCAGGTGAAGCTCATCGCCGAGCCGTGGGACCTGGGCGAAGGCGGCTATCAGGTCGGAAACTTCCCGGTGGGCTGGACCGAGTGGAACGGCAAGTACCGCGACGTCGTGCGCTCGGTGTGGAAAGGTGAGGGCGGGCTGATCGGCGAATTGGCGTACCGTCTCACCGGCTCGAGCGACCTCTACGCACACAACGGCCGGCGTCCCTACGCGAGCATCAACTTCGTCACCGCGCACGACGGTTTCCCGCTCGAGGACCTGGTGAGCTACAACGAGAAGCATAACGAGGCCAACGCCGAGGACAACCGCGACGGTGACTCGAACAATCGGAGCTGGAACTGCGGCGTCGAAGGACCGACCGACGACCCCGCAATCCTCGCCCTGCGGGCGCGCCAGAAGCGCAATCTCCTCGCCACGCTGTTCCTGTCACAAGGCGTGCCGATGCTTCTGGTCGGCGACGAGATGGGTCGCACCCAGCGGGGCAACAACAACGCTTACTGTCAGGACAACGAGACAAGCTGGCTCGACTGGAATCTGCGCGAAAAATACGAACCGCTGATCGCGTTCGTGCAACGCCTTGCGCAACTCCGCAGGCACCACCCGGTGCTGCGCCGGCGCAGCTTCTTCCAGGGCCGGCGCATCATCGGCCCGGACGTCAAGGACATCGTCTGGCTCAATCCCGACGGCAAAGAGATGTCCGACGAGGAGTGGGGGCAGCCGTTTGTGCGCTGCCTGGGCATGTGCCTCGCCGGTCGCGCCATCGAGGAACAGGACGGCCGCGGCCGGCCCATCGTCGACGACGACCTGCTGGTGCTGTTGAACGCCCACCACGAGCCGATTCCGTTCGCGCTGCCCCCTTTCAACGGCGCGACCCGCTGGAACGCGGTGATCGACACACAGCACGACTCGGGACTGGCGCCCAACGCTCAGTACGGCGCCGGCGAGCACTACCCGCTTCAGGGACGGTCGGTGGCGCTGCTGATGCAGTTCCGAACGCCATGAAGCACGCGCACACGATGCCCTTCGGTGCGGAAGTGCGCGCCGATGGCCGTGTGCGCTTTCGCCTCTGGGCTCCGTCGGCGAGCCGCGTCGATCTGGTCCTCGAGCGAGCGGAGCGCGGAACGTCCGAGCGGCTTCCGATGACGTGGACCGAAGGCGGCTTTTTCGAGATCGTCACGCCGACCGCACGGGCCGGCAGCCGCTATCGCTATCGCATCGACGATCGTCTCGAAGTACCCGACCCGGCGTCGCGCTCGAATCCCGACGATCCGAACGGCGCGAGCGAAGTGGTCGATCCCGCCGTGTTCGAATGGAACGAGGGCGACTGGTGCGGCCGGCCTTGGGACGAGGCGGTCGTCTACGAGCTGCACGTCGGCGGTTTCACGCCCGGGCGTGACCGCGATCGAGCTGATGCCGATCGCGGATTTTCCGGGACGTCGCAATTGGGGCTACGACGGCGTGCTCGCCTTCGCGCCCGATGCCAGCTACGGCACTCCCGACGATTTGAAGCGTCTGGTCGAAGCCGCGCACCGCCACGGCCTGATGATCTTTCTCGACGTCGTGTACAACCACTTCGGGCCCGAGGGCAACTATCTTTACGCCTACGCGCCGGCGTTCTTCACCGACCGCCACCACACGTTGTGGGGTCAGGCGATCAATTTCGACGGCGAAGACAGCCGGCCGGTGCGCGACTTTTTCGTTCACAACACGCTCTACTGGCTCGAGGAATATCGCTTCGACGGCCTGCGCTACGACGCCGTGAACGCGATCCGCGACAACTCGCCAGTGCACATCCTGGACGAGATCGCCGCGGCGGCGCACGCCGGGCCCGGACGCG
>VBCL01000343.1 GCA_005888865.1 Betaproteobacteria bacterium
CTATATCGACTTTGCCGGTGGCATCGGCGTGCTGGCCACCGGGCACCGCCATCCGCGAGTGATGGCCGCGGTCGCCGAGCAGCTCCAGAAATTCACGCATACCTGCTACCAGGTGATGCCGTATCCCGGCTACGTTGCGCTCGCCGAGAAGCTCAACGAGATCACGCCGGGCCGCCATCCGAAGAGAACGTCCTTATTCTCGACCGGTGCGGAGGCGATCGAAAACGCCGTGAAGATCGCGCGCGTCGCCACGGCTCGCAGCGGCATCATCGCCTTCTCCGGTGCTTTTCACGGGCGCACGATGATGGCGATGGCGCTGACCGGCAAGGTGGCCCCGTACAAGGCAGGCTTCGGGCCTTTTCCCTCGGAGATCTATCACGCGCCATTCCCGATCGACCTGCACGGCGTGAGCGTCGAGGATGCTCTGCGCGCGATCAATACGCTGTTCAAGGCAGACATCGACCCGCAGCGGGTCGCCGCCATCGTTATCGAGCCAGTGCAGGGCGAGGGGGGGTTCTATGTAACGCCGCCGGGGCTGATGCGCCGCCTGCGGGAGCTTTGTGACGAGCACGGCATCTTATTGATCGCCGACGAGATCCAGAGCGGCTTCGGCCGCACCGGCAAGCTCTTCGCGATGGAGCACTACGGCGTCGACCCGGACATCATCGTGACGGCGAAGAGTCTGGCCGGCGGTTTTCCGCTCTCGGCTGTCACGGGGCGGGCAAGCGTCATGAATGCGGCTCCGGCCGGCGGTCTCGGCGGCACGTATGCCGGCAGCCCGGTGGCGATCGCAGCCGCGCTCGCGGTGATCGAGGTGATCCGGGACGAGCGGCTGGTCGAGCGCGCGGTGCGCCTCGGCGACGAGCTCAGGGCCCGGCTCGGCCGCTTGCAGAGCGAGACCCCGCAGATCGCGGAAGTGCGCGGGCTCGGCGCCATGATCGGCGTGGAATTCGCCGACGCGAAGACGCGCGAGCCCGATCCGGCGTTCGCCAAGAAGGTCCAGGCGCGGGCCCTGGAGCGCGGACTGCTGATGCTGACTTGCGGCATCCATTTCAACGTGATCCGGTTCCTGATGCCGCTGACCATCCCGGACGGGGTCTTCGCCGAAGCGCTGGAGATTCTGGAGCAGTCGATCAAGGCGTAGCGGCGCGTCGAGGCAGGCGGAGCTCGCGAACAAGGTCCAGTGTGTAGCGGAGATTTGACCGAATTTCGCCGGTGGAGTTATACACGTCCTGTGATCGACTCCACTCCGGCCGCCCCATGACCCCCTTCGCAGTTGCAGGTATTCAGATGACCGTCTCGGCGGAAGTCGAGAACATCGCGGCAATGAGCAAGCGTCTCGATCATCTGATGCATCGGTTCCCGTGGGTGCAGATGGTGCTCTTCAGCGAGCTTGCGGCCTTCGGCCCGGCGCCGAAGCATGCGCAACCCCTGCCGGGGCCGGCCGAGGGCGCGTTCTGCGAGATGGCGGCGCGGTATCATGTGTGGCTGATTCCAGGCTCGCTCTTCGAGCGCCGCGGCGACGGCATCTACAACACGGCGCCGGTGATCGATCCGACGGGCCGCGTGATCGCCCGCTATCGGAAGATGTTCCCGTTTCAACCCTACGAGATCGGTATCCGGCCGGGAGCCGAGTTCGTCGTCTTCGACGTGCCCGCGGTGGGGCGCTTCGGGGTGACCATCTGCTACGACATGTGGTTTCCCGAGACGACCCGGCAACTCGCTGCGCTCGGAGCGGAAGTGATTCTGCACCCTACGATGACCGACACGATCGATCGCGACGTGGAGCTGCCCATTGCCCGCGCCAACGCGGCGATCAATCAGTGCTATTTCTTCGACATCAACGGCATCGGCGACGGCGGTACCGGTCGGTCGATCATCGTCGGTCCGTCCGGGCACGTGCTTCACGAAGCAGGCGCGGGACCGGAATTCATTCCGGTGGAAATCGATCTCGACCGGGTGCGCCGCGAGCGCGAGCGCGGTATCCGCGGCCTCGGTCAGACATTGAAGAGCTTCCGCGACCGCCCGGTCGATTTTCCGGTTTACCAGCGCAGCGCCACGACCGAGGCGTATCTGCAGAGTCTCGGCCCGGTAGAGAAGCAAGGCCGCCGCACCGACGCGGAAGCGACGACAGCGGTGCCCGTGGTAGACCCAAGCAACGTGGTGCCGCAAGGCCCGACGCACGCATGAGGCCCGACCGGCTCCGAGGAGGAAGCCACCATGAAGCGCAAGCCGAGAAGCATTGAGCCCCAGCGCGAAATCGCGATCAATCTCTACCGCAGCGTCTGGGAGGTCCGTAACGACGGCTGGATTCACCTCTCCGACGAAGCCAACCGCCTCGCCGACGCCGCAGCCGAAGGCGGCGACCTCGAGCTCGCGCGAGCGCGGGTCGCCGAACCACTCGACCTTCTCGAGCCGATCGAGAGCTACTGGGCGTTTCCCGGAAGGCACGGTTTTCTGCGGCTGCTCGCGCTCTTCCAGGACCGCGAATACGCAGACTTCAATGACCTCGTCCACCGCATCAGTCGCGCGCTTTCGAGCCAGTCCTACCGGAAGAGCTTTGTTTCGCTGCATCTCGACGAAGAAGCCGCGGTCGAGGAAGAAGAGCGGCGCGAGACCGAGGTACGGGTCGATCGCCCGTACTTCGAGCTGCTGATCGTCGACGATCTCTCTGCGCAGGAAGAGGAGACGCTACGGCAGCGGCTGCGCAGCATGCGGCGCGACGAAGACAAGTTCATCTACGAGATCGTCGTCGTCCCGAGCTTTCAGGATGCGCTGATCGCGGTGCTGTTCAAT
>VBCL01000344.1 GCA_005888865.1 Betaproteobacteria bacterium
CTCGCCGTCACTCGCGGCAGTGGACAGCTCGCAGCGGAAGGGCTCGTGATCAGTGCGCCGGATGCGACCCGCGCCGTCGTCATCTCGCTCAACACCTCGTTTCGCGCACGCGACTATCCGGTAATCGAGTGGGACGCCGCCGGGGTGCCCGACAACGTCGAAGCGACGATGCTCTGGTACAGCGACATCGATGCATCGCGCGTGTTCCGGCATTCGCTGATCGTCGAGGGCGGCCGCCTCGCGCCAGTCACCTTGGTGCAGGACCGCGGCTGGATCGGGCGGATCGGAGGCCTCGCGCTCGTCCTCCAGGGCGGTTTCGCCGAACCGATCGTCGTGCCTGGTGCTGCTGCGAAGCCGATGAGCGCCACCCAGGTCCTGGGCGACCGAGTGCGCGAATGGCTGGCGTTCGAACCGTGGAACGGCGCATCGATCAACGGCTTGATCGGCGGCGCGGACGTGCAGGATCTGCCGCTGCCAGCGCTGCTCGGTGCGGTGGCGGGGATTGCCGCGCTCGCCTATGCCGGCCTCGCGCGCTGGAAGCCGCTCGTCTTCGGGCCCGTATTGGGCGCCGGCGTTGCCGCCATGTTCGTCATCGCCTGGATTGCCGTCGATGCGCGCTGGCAATGGAATCTGCTTCGTCAGGCGAGCGTGACGCACGCCCAATATGCCGGCAAGTCGTGGCAGGAGCGGCATCTCGCTGCCGAGGACGGCCCCTTGTTCGCTTTCATCGAAAAGGTGCGCGCAAAGCTGCCCGACCCGCCCGCGCGTGTGTTCATGGTCGCCGCGGCGCAATCTTTGCGCAATCGCGGCGCGTACCATCTCTACCCCTACAACGTGTATTTCGACCCGTGGTCCGACACGGTGCCGCCACCGTCCGCAGTGCGCCCAGGCGATTTCATCGTGGTCTATCAGCGCAAGGGAATTCAATTCGACGCCGCGCAACATCGTCTGCGCTGGGATGATCAGGCACCCATCGGCGTGGAGCTGCTGCTGGTCGATGCGGGCGCGGCACTGTTCCGGGTGCGTTGAATGGACTTCATGGCACTCGTGCTTGGCCTGGCGCTGCCGTGGTGCCTTGGGTCTTCATTGCTGCTCGCGCTCGACTGGCCGCGGCCTGCCGCTGACGCCGCGACGAATGGCGACACGCGCGGACACGCCCTGCGGCTGGGCTACGGCTATTTCATCGGCCTTCTCTTGCTAACGTTGTGGATGCGCGCGCTGGCTTTCGCCGGCGTCGGCTTCGCCCGACTGTCGATCGGGGGGCCGCTGCTCGCCGCGACCGTCGCGCTGCTGCTCCTTGTCGGGCGTCGGAAGCCGATATCGCTCGTCGCCGCGCGCGACGCGTTGACCATGTTGATTCGCCCTCCGCTTCCTCGCTGGCAGCGGATCGGTTGGACGCTGCTCCTGGCGTGGCTGGCGTTTCGCTTCGCCTCGCTCGCCGTCGAGGTCGCCTGGCGCCCGCTGTATCCCTGGGATGCGTGGACACAATGGGCGACCAAGGCGCGGGTTTGGTACGAGCTCTCGCGCATCGTCCCTTTCGTGCCTGCCGACGTCTGGCTCGCGGGGCAGGGCGGCGCATTCTTCGACGCAGCCCCCGCCGCTCCGGCGACGATTCCACTGCTTCAGGCCTGGGGCTCGATCGCGCTCGGACGCTGGGACGATTCGGCGATGAACTGGCCCTGGCTGCTGATGCTCGTCGCACTGGCGCTGGCCACGTATGGGGCGTTGCGCGACACGGCGATTCGGCCGCTTGGCGCCCTGATCGGCGCCTATCTGGTGGTATCGCTGCCCCTTCTCGATGCGCACGTCGCGCTTGCCGGCGACGCCGACCTGATGCTTTCCAGCGTCTACGCGCTCGCGGCGCTCGCGTTCCACCGCTGGGCGCGGGGGCGCGACATGCGCGACGGCGCGCTCACGCTGCTGCTGGCGCTCTCGTGCCCGTTGATCAAGACGCAGGGCGTCGTCTGGGCGCTGACCTTCATCCCTGGGATGGTCGTCGTGCTGCTGCCGCGCCGCGGGTTGAAGCTCGTAGCCTGGAGCTTCGGCGCCGCCGCGCTTGCGCTCATTGTCCTCGCGCGTACCGCGCCGACAGTGCGCGGCGTCTCACTGCATCTCGACTATGGCCCGGCATGGCGCACGCTGGTGGACGTCTACCTGATGCTGGGCAACTGGCACCTGCTCTGGTATGGCGCCTTCGCGCTGGCGATCGTCGGCGCGCGTCGACTGGTCCGTCCGCCGCTGGCGCCGCTGACGAGCGTCGTCGCGGCCGCCCTCGCCTTTCTGCTTGTCGCCCTCGTATTCCCCGGCAGCGTGGCCGGGTGGTCGGCCGACTTCGCGGCCATCAACCGCACCACGCTGCAGCTCGCGCCGCTGCTAACCTGCCTCTGCGTCTTGCTCTGGGCCGAGTTGAGCGTGCCAGGCGGCGAATCCGCGCCGGCGGTCGTGCCCCAGGCCCGGATCGCTGCCCTCGATGCTTGAGCTTCCCGGCGTCACGCTGTGCTGCGTCGATACGGTCAACCCCGATCTCGCGCTGCGCGCGCTCCGGCTCTCCGCGTCACGGGTGCGTTTCGGGCGAGCGCTCTTCCTGACCGACCGTGAGCGAGAGGCGCCGGGTATCGAGTTGCGGCTCATCGCGCCGCTTGCATCGCGGGAGGCGTACTCCGAATTCATCCTGAAAAAGCTCGTCGGCCACATCGATACCCAGCATGTCCTGCTCATCCAGTGGGACGGTTACGTCGTCAATCCCGATGCCTGGCGCGACGCGTTCCTGAGCTGTGATTACATCGGCGCGAAATGGTCCTGGCACGACGCCGCGGAGCGCGTGGGCAACGGCGGCTTCTCGCTGCGCTCGCGCAAGCTCCTCGAAGCGCTGCAGGACTCGCGCATTCGGCTGACAGGCCCCGAGGACAAGACCATCTGCCGTGCTTTCCGTCCCCTGCTCGAGCATGAACACGGCATCGTGTTCGGTTCGGAAGCGCTCGCCGACGCATTCGCCTTCGAGGCCTCGTATCCATTGGGCAAGCCCTTCGGCTTTCACGGACTGTTCAATTTCTGCCGCTTCGTGCCGGCCCAGGAGCTCTCCGAGCTTGTCCCCTCGTTCAGCCCCGAGATCGCGCGCTCGCTCGCAACTGCATGGCGCTCGGACAATGGCGGCCGGCAGCGGCGATCTTCCGTTGCATCCTCGAAGTCGATCCCGCTCACGCGGAGGCTGCGGCGACGTTGCCGATCGCATCGCGGAACGCAGCCGGGGCTCCGGCAGCAGGCCGCAACGATCCTTGTCCCTGCGGGAGCGGCAAGCGCTACAAGCATTGCCACGGCGCGAGCGCCGCCGGCGCAGTCGCCACGACCACGCCCGAGCGCCGCCTGCAGGAGGCGATCGGACTGCACCAGCGCGGCACGAGTGCCGACAAGGCTTCGGCAGAGACCGTCTACCGCGACGTTCTGGCCGTCCAACCGGACAACGCCCTCGCGCTGCACTTCCTGGGCGTGATCCACTACCAGCGCGGCGAGATCGCGGCTGCCTTGCCGCTGCTCGAGCGCGCGGTCGCCGTACAGCCCGCAGAGGCGGAATTTCACAACAATCTGGGGCTGGCACTCGCCGCCGCGGATCGCGAGACCGAGGCGATTGCCGCGTATCGTGCCGCGCTCTCGATCAAGCCCGAGCACGCGCCCGCATGGAATAATCTCGGGCTCGCGCTGCAGGCGCAAAACGAAGTTCGCGCCGCCATCGACGCCTTCCGGCGCGCGCTCGCGATCGCCCCCGACTTCGCGCATGCGCGCTGGAATCTCTCGCTGGCGCTCCTCCTCGACGGTCAATTCGCCGAGGGCTGGCGCGATTACGATGCCCGGCTCGAGTTGCCCGAGCTCGGCCGCGATCGCCATCGTTTTCCAGGACCGTTATGGAATGGCTCGGCGCCAGCCGGCAAGACGCTGCTCGTGTATCCCGAGCAGGGCCTCGGCGACGCGGTGCAATTCGCGCGTTATGCGACCCTTATCGCTGCGGCGGGAGCGCGTTGTGTGATCCGCTGCCCGGAGCTGCTGGCGCCCATGTTCATATCGATTCCCGGGGTCGCGCAGGTCAGCCGTGACGCCGAACCCCTCCCGGCCTACGATGCGCACTTGCCCCTCCTGTCGCTACCGCGCGTCTTCGGCACCACCGCGCAGAGCATTCCCGCAGCCATCCCCTATATCGGGGTAGCGGAGGCAAAGCGCGCGGCTGCGCGCGCGACGTTCATGCCACACGGAACGAAACGCAGGATCGGATTGTGCTGGGCGGGAAATCCCGCCCATGGCAACGATCGTCATCGCTCGATCCCGCTCGCGATGCTCGCTTCGCTCCTCGCGCTGCCCGGGATCGCATGGTTTTCGCTGCAACAAGGCGAGCCCGCAGCGCAGATCGCGGCGACGCGCGGCGCGGAGAACATCGTGCTGCTGCCCGAAGGAACACCGCTCGTCGATACCGCGGCGTTGCTCGCAGAGCTCGACCTGATCATCACGGTGGATACCAGCATCGCGCATCTTGCAGGCGCGCTGGGTCGCCCGGCCTGGGTCCTGCTGCCCTTCGCGCCCGACTGGCGCTGGCAGCTCGTCCGCGAGGACAGTCCCTGGTATCCGACGCTGCGATTGTTCCGCCAGTCACGCCCTGGCGATTGGCCGAGCGTCATCGCGCGGGTGAGGACAGAGCTGGAAGCGCTCGCGTCCGGCGCGCGCTGACCTGCGGCCGAATCCAGTGAGCCCGATCGACAAGGATACGGCGCGGGTCGCGCTTCGCGACGCCCATGCCGCATGGGAGCGCGGCGACGCGGCACGCGCGGAATCGCGCTGTCGCGACGCGCTGGCCGCCGATGCAGGGGAGGTTCGAGCGTGGACCTTGCTCGGCGTCGTCCTGCGCAAGCGCGATCCCGCCGCCGCACAGGCGGCATTGAACACCGCGATCGATCGCGAGCCACGGCACCCCGACGCATGGTTTCATCTCGGTAATCTCCACCGGGAGCAGCAGCGCTACGCCGAGGCGATCACGGCGTACGAAAATGCACTTGTCGCGGCGCCGGAAAACCCGAGCGTGCGCAACAATCTCGGCCTTGC
>VBCL01000058.1:0-3612 GCA_005888865.1 Betaproteobacteria bacterium
CCATTGATCAGCACGCGCTCGCCCAGAAATCCGTGCACGCGATCCGCATCGGTGGCGGCGTAGGCCGCCTCCGCGCGCCTGTCCTGGAGCACCAATGGGATTTCGCTCTTGCCAGGGACGAGATCGAGCGCGGCGCGCAATCGGGACTCGTCCTCGTCGGTGATCTCGACCAGGCCGAACATCCCGCGGTAAGCCTGGCCGGCGGTGAGCCCGTGCGGGTGCGGGTGATACCAGTAGAGGCTGCTGCGATTGCGCACGGCGAAGTCGTAAGCGTATCGGCCGCCCGGCTCGGCGAGCGTCATTCCGCCCCCATCGTTGCGCGTATCGACCGTCAGACCGTGCCAGTGCACGATCGTCGGCTCGCCGATGCCGTTCACGAAATCGACGCGCACGCGCTGATCGCGATGCAACACCAGTGTCGGATTGAAATAAGTGCGCCCGCCGACCTGCGCGAGGTACGCCGAAGTGAGCCCGGCGGGAGCAGCATCGCTCGCCGAGAGCGATGCTGCGCGCAGCGTGAGCGCATCTTCGTCGAGTGAAAGCCGGCCGAGGAAGCCTCGGTCGCTCGGGACGAAGAGCGGCGAAGGTTGGGAATCCGCGCCGCACCAGTCGGCCGCGGGAGGTGCACCTGCAGCGGCGTGGTCCGCGTGAGCCCACGGAGAGAGCGACGAGAGCGCCACTCCTCCGACGGCTTGGATGAATTCGCGGCGTGAGAGCGACATCGTATGCGGAGCCGGTTGGTCGGGGCGGCGGCGCGGAGGGTCAATCGCCGGCTTGCCGGAATCCAAAAGCATAGCGCACTCCGATCCATATGCCGCGGGGCGCTCCGACCGCGCGGAATTGCTCGGGCGCAGGGTCGAGGCCGAGCGCGGGTCCGAAAGAGCGATCAGGCCCGGTGAACGCGTTGGCGCCGAGGACCGCGAAGTTCTGGTAGCGGCGGTCCAGAACGTTGACGATGCTGGCGAAAATCTCCCAATCGTGCGCCACCCGCCACCGGGCATCGACATCGATCACCGCGTAGCCCGGTACGCGACCGTGCACATCGCGGTTATTTTCATCGCCGTGGGCGTACTGGCTGGAGGCGAAGACGACGCTCCCACCCACGGACCAACCTGCCGCGAGATCAAGATCAGCGCGCAGCTTCAACGAGTCGGCGGGGATCCCTGGAATGCGATTTCCCGGATGTACGACGATCGCCCCGGCCGCATCCGCGGTCGAGTTGTTCGGGCTGGCCGCGACGAACGTCGAGCGGAACGTCGCATCGGTATGGCTGTAGCGCACGTTCAACGTCAGGTCCGAGAGCCGGGTCGTTGCGCCGAGCTCGATCCCTTCGCGTCGCGTCTTGCCGACGTTCTGAAAGTAACCGGCGTTGATCGCCCCCTGGCCGCTGGCGATGAACTGGATATCGTCATCAAGATCGGTGCGATACACCGCCGCGGACCACGTCGTGCCGCTGCCGGCACCGCCGCGCGCGCCGGCCTCGATAGTTCTCGACACGACCTGCCGCAGCGGCGGATCGCTTAAGAATACGTTCGGCAGCTTGCACGGCGCGGCCGCGTCCGCGCAGGTGAGCTCGATCGGCGAAGGCGCCCGCATCCCTTCGCTGTACGAGGCGTACGTGGTCAGCGTCGCCGAAGGATTGAAGTTGATCCCGACGGCCGGGTTGAAGCGCGAGAAGTCGCTGATGCTGTCGAGTCCGGGCTCAGTGCCGCTGCGGTCGGCCACCTCGATCCGCGCGTGGTTGAAGCGGCCCGAAAGCGTCAGCGTCCATGCCGTGCTCAGCGCAAGCGTGTCGGCGGCAAACACGCCGAGGTAACGGTTGCGCGTGCCGACGTCGGTGGTGGGCAGGAACTCCCCATTGCCCACCGCGCCACGATCGACCGTGAAATTGGCCTCCTGCGACTGCTGCGTGAACGTCGTGTCACCGATATCGCCGCTGATGCCGGCGACGAACTGGTTGCGGTGCCCGGCGAGCTCTTTGACGGCCGTCACCTGCAACCCGAGGCCCCACGATTTCTGATTGATCGTCGAGCGGTCGTTGGTCGCCTGGTTGATCTGTTGGATCCCCGTCTCCGGATCGATCGTTCCGAAGTCGTCGTTGACGTTGCTGCTGAGGTTGCGGTTGCGGAAATGCCGGAAATAGGCGTTGCCACCGAGCAGGACGCCCTCGCTCAGGAAGAGGCTGCCCTTGGCGGCGACAAATGCCAGGCGGTTCTCGTTGAGATCCGGAAAGGTGTACGCCTGCGTCGGCGTGTCCAGCCACCCGGCCGGGAGCGTCTGCGTCCCCTGCAGGGCGTTATCCGCCAGGGTCAGGCTGACGTCGAGGTCGGCGCGCTCGTCCTGGTAGCCGACCTTGCCGAAGAATTGCCGGACCCGACTTGGATTGTGATCGGCCCACCCGTGCTCGTCTGCGAAACTGGTCGCCATGAAATAATCGATGCGATCGCGCGCGCCGCCGTATTCGAATCCGATTGTCTTCCGGCCAAACGATCCACCGGAGAGCTCGATCGAGCCGCCGGGATATTGCGCGCCGCTCTTGGTGTAAATCGCGAGCGCGCCGCCGAGTGTGTTCAATCCGAACACAGGATTCGAGCCCGGGACGAGCTGCACGCTGGAGATCGCCGCCCGCGGCAGCAGGTCCCAGTTGACGACATCGCCGAAAGCCTCGTTGATGCGCACGCCGTCCTGGAATACCGACACGCCCTGAGGGGTTCCAAGCAGCGGCGAGGCGACGAAACCGCGGAAGCTCAAATCGCGCTGGTAGGCGTTGCCCTGGCCCGAGCCGGTGCCGACGCTGTTCGCGTTGCGATCGAGGAAGTCGGTGAGATCGAGCGGCCGCTGTCGCGCAAGGTCCCGGGCGCCGAAGACCTGCACGTTGGCGGGTACATCCTTTGCGGGCGTGCCCAGTCCCGGCAACGGCGTCGTGCCGATCACCGTCACGGTCGGCAGCTCGAAGACCTCGGCAGGGTTGTCAGCGTCGGCGCGGCCGGCGCCGAGGATCGTGATCAACGCAACAGCGAGCGCCAGCGTCGGTGGCGCTGCTTGGCGGAGGCTCAAGTCAGCGGGCGATCGCAACGCCCCAAGGCAGTTCCCCCACGGGGACATCCGCGATCTTGGTATTGCTTTCGGTGTCGATCACTGCCACCGCGTTCGATCGGCCGCAGGCGACGTAGAGCTTCCGTCCGTCGGGCGTGATCGCCATGTTCCAGGGACGCTTGCCGACGGGGATCCTGGCGATGATCGCGTTGCTCGACGTATCGATGACCTGCACCGTGCCTTCGCCGCCGGAGGACACGTAGACGCGCTTGCCGTCGGGACGCACGGTCACACCATTCGAGCGGCTGCCGGCCTTGATCCGGGCGATAACTTCGCCTCGAGCGACGTCGAACACGTTGACCGTGTCGGCGTTTTCCGCAGCGACGTATGCCCGGCTCGAGTCGGGGAGAAAACCGATCCCGCGTGGGCGGTCGCCCACCTTCACCGACTTGACCACTTCGTTCTTCTGCAGATCGACGATGTCCACGCTGTCGGCTTCCTCGCTGCTCACGTACAGCCATCGGCCATCCGGACTGAACACGGCGTGCTCGGGGTTCTTGCCCCGCATCTTGAGGC
>VBCL01000058.1:3635-13756 GCA_005888865.1 Betaproteobacteria bacterium
CTGCGTATTGACGAGCAGCACCAAGTCGTTCTCCTCGACCGCCGCCGAAAGCCAGACGCTGTCGGGCGAGAGATAGACCGCCTCGGGCGAATCACCTAGAGCGGTTCGCTGGATCACCGACCCCGAGGCCGGGTCGATCGCAAGCAGCGTGTTGCTGGTCTGATCGCTGATGTACAAGCGTCTCGCGTCGGGCGAGATGGCAATACCGCGCGGCTTGGTGCCGGCTTTGAATGTCGCAGTGACTTTGTCGGTTGCTGTATCGATCACCGAGATCGACGCCGAGCCTTCGTTCGATACATAGGCCAAGGGTGCCGCCCGCGCGGAAGCGCAACCCCACGCGGTGATTGTGATTGCGATCCAGAATAGTCGACCCATGGTCATGCGTTCTCCTTGCTTCCGCCCGTCCTGCCGGTTCACATGGCGGCGAAGGCAGCAGCTCACCGTAACAGACGAGAATGAATGCGGCGGCCGGGAAACCGCATTAGATCACACCTTTCCACTGGCCCGCGGACACCTCGGCCGGATTGGCCGAAGCCGCGCGCTCGCGGAACAGAAGGGGCCGCGCCGCGAGAGTCGGTGCCAATTGCGCGCGTTCGACCGCGTCGGTGACAAGCCGGTGTCTCGGCGACAGCGCGCACACAGGATCGGCGTTCACAGCCTCGCCGGTGAGCATGTACGCCTGACAGCGACATCCGCCAAAGTCCTTGGTGCGCTCGGGGCAGGAGCGACACGGCTCGCGCATCCAGTCCTCGCCACGATAGGCGTTGAACGCGGGTGACTCATACCAGATCTCGCGCACGCTGACGTCGCGCACGTTCGGAAACGTGAGTCCGGGCAGCATGCGCGCGGCTTGGCACGGCAGCGCAAGGCCGTCGGGGGCGATATTGAGGAATACCGAACCCCAGCCGTTCATGCATGCCTTCGGGCGATCCGCGTAGTAATCCGGCACGACGAAGAACATCTTCATGCGCCCGCCAAGCTTTGCACGGTAAGCGTTGGTCACCTGCTCGGCGCGCTCGATCTGCGCACGGCTGGGCAACAAATGGTCGCGGTTGAGATAGGCCCAGCCGTAATATTGAGTGTTGGCGAGCTCGAGAAAATCGGCGTCGAGCGCGACCGCCATCTCGATTATCTTGTCGATGTGGTCGATATTGAGCCGTGATAACACCACGTTGAGCACCATGGGATAGCCGTGACTCTTTACCAGCCGCGCTACTTTCAGCTTGAGGTCGAAGGTGCGGGTGCTCGACAGAAAGTCGTTGACCTCCTTCGTTGAATCCTGAAACGATACCTGGATGTGGTCGAGACCGGCCGCCCTCAGCTCCCCGATGCGTACCTCGTTCAGGCCGACACCCGACGTGATCAGATTGGTGTAGAACCCGAGGCCGTGCGCTTCGGCGACGAGCACGGCAAGGTCGTCGCGTACGACTGGCTCGCCGCCGGAAAACCCGAGCTGTACGGCACCGAGCGCACGTGCCTCACGGAACACCCGTTTCCAGTCCTCGGTGGACAGCTCGTTTTCGACCTTGGCAAAATCGAGCGGGTTGGAGCAGTACACGCAGTGCAGCGGACAGCGGTAAGTCACCTCTGCCAGCAGCCACAACGGCGGACCGGGTAGCGGGTTATTCGGCAAATTCGATCCAGCCACGGCTGGCAGCCTCGCTCAAGAACTCTTGCACGTCTTCCCGCAGGCCCGTCGCGTTGAATGCGCGTTCCAGATCGTCCACGAGTACGCCAACGTTGGTAGTTCCGTTACACCGCTTGAGGATTTCCGCCGCCGAGCCGTTCAGGCGTACCATGCCCTCGGGATAAAGCAACACCCAGGCCTGCTGAGCCTCCTCCCACTGCAATCGATACAACGAGCGCAGGATGGGCTGCGCGTGCAGCGTAATCTCAGCCATGCTGCACTTCCACCGCCGATCGCGCCTCGTCGGGATACGCGATCTGGATCGCATCGAGCATGTTCCACAGCACGTCGAGCTTGAAGCGCAGGATTTGGAGCGCGCGCTCCTGCAGCGGACGTGTGTTGAAGTAGTCGAGCGTTAGTGCGAGTCCGTGTGCCACGTCGCGCCGCGCCTCCGACAGCCGGTTGCGGAAATAGGCAAGACCCTTGGGATCGATCCAAGGGTAGTGCTGTGGCCAGTTCGCGAGGCGCTGCTCGTGGATCTTCGGCGCAAAAAGCTCCGTGAGCGAGGCGCAGACCGTCTCCTGCCAGGGGTGGGTGCGCGCAAAATTCACGTAGGCATCGACGGCGAACCGAACCCCGGGCACGACGTTCTGCAGCGAAGTCATCTCGGCTCGGGCGATCCCGACGGCCTCCCCGAGCTGGATCCAGGCTTCGATCCCGCCGGCGTCCTGGCCGTGCCCGTCGTGATCGAGGATGCGCTGGATCCATTCGCGTCGGACGCTGCGGTCCGGGCAGTTCGACAACATCGCGGCATCCTTGATCGGGATGCTGATCTGATAATAAAAGCGGTTCGCCACCCAGCCGCGGATCTGACGCGGCGTTAGCAGCCCGTTGTTCATCCGCACGTTGAACGGGTGGTGGATGTGATAGCCCGCGCCCTGCGCCCGCAGACTTGCCTCGAACTCATCGCGGCCCAGGGGCGTGCTCACAGCGTGAGCTCCATGCCGTCGAACGCGACCTCGATGCCCTCGTGCTCGAGCATCCGGCGCTCTGCGGAGTCTTCGTCGAGAATCGGATTGGTGTTGTTGATATGGATCAGAACCCGGCGCGCGTTCGGGAACTCGCGCAGTTGCTCGATCATCCCGCCGACACCGGCTTGAGGCAAATGGCCGATCTCGTGAGCGTGCTTGCGGCCGACGCCGAGGCTGATCATCTCGTCATCGGTCCAGAAAGTACCGTCCACGAGCAGGCAGTCGACGCCCGCCATCTTCCGGCTGACGCGCGCGTCGATTTCAGCAAGTCCCGGTGCGTAAAAGACGCTGCGTCCCGAGCGCTGATCCCGAATCACGAAGCCGATGTTGTCGCCGGGCTGGGGCGAGTCCCGTCGCGGGGAGAAGGGCGCGGGTTTGCTCACGAGAGGCAGCGCCTGCAGATCGATCCCATCGATGCCGTCCATCGCGAACCAGGTCCCATCGATCGAAACGCGGTGCCAATCGACGCCGCAAAAATGATCAAGCAGCCGCAGCACCGGGAAGCCAGCCATGAGGTCCTCGTGCACCAGATCGGTGGAGTAAAGCGGCAGCCGATCGCCTTCGCGCAGCAGCAGCAGTCCCGCGGCGTGATCGATCTGCCCGTCGGTCAACGCGACCGCCGCGATGCCGGAGGAGCGCAGCGCACCCCGCGGCTGCAATTCGGGCGTGGCGCCGATCTGCGCCAGGATGTCCGGCGAGGCGTTGAATAGGACCCAATGCTCTCCATCGCCGCTTACGGCGATCGAGGATTGGCTACGGGGCCGCGCTCGGATCGTGCCCGCGCGCAGGCCGGCGCAGTTGCGGCAGTTGCAATTCCACTGGGGAAAGCCACCGCCCGCCGCAGAGCCGAGAACCTTGACACGCACAAAAACGGCGCCTTGCCAGGATGCGCAGCGAGGCGCCGCGCCAAACAGCTACCGTATGGCGACGTACATCGTGATTTCAAAACCGAAGCGGATGTCCTGAAAAGACGGCTTGGACCATTGCATTGCTACCTCCTGGAGTTGTCTTGCATACCCCGTCGGGCATATCGTTACATCGGCCCTTCGGAGCAAAGCTATTATGCAAGGCGCGGGAGGCTCGGGTTGCCGTCAAAGTTGCGCGCCGACACTCATGAAAATCATGAATTTGGATCTAGGGTGGGCCGGACTTTCATACTGTGGCGAAGTCGTGCCGACTCGGCGGGGAGACCTGGTCCCATGAGCCTGCGATTGCAGATCAATATCGCGATCACTGCGCTCATGCTCCTTTTCATTGGCGCCCTTGTCGTCGTAGAGATCGACGACTCGAGCCGCTCTGTCGCCGAAGAAATGGAAGCTTCGAGCCGCGTGGCCGGCGTGCTTCTGGATGGCATCACCAAGCTCGACCGAGGCTCCGATCCGGCGTGGCTCGGGGCATTCCTCATGCGCCTCGGGCGCGTCCGCGCCAACGAGATCGAATTGGTTGCCTCCGACGGTGCCACCCTCTACCGCTCGCCGCCGCCGACGTACAAGTCGGGACGCGACGCGCCCGGATGGTTCGCAAGGCTGATGACCCCTGCGACGGATCCCTTGACGATCTCGCTGCATGGCGCAACGCTGCGCGTGACGCCGAACGCGTCGCGCGCGATTCTCGATGCGTGGGATAATCTGTATCGATTCGCAGTGATCTGCGGCGTGTTTCTGGTCCTGGCCAACGTTGCGGTCTTCTGGTTCACCGGTCGCGCGGTTGCCCCGCTCGAGCGCATCGCCAACGCGCTTTCCCACGTCGAGCAAGGTGCGCTTGATACCCGCCTGCCGCTGCTGCGTGGACGTGAGGCGCGTCAGATCGGAGAGAGTTTCAACCGCATGGCAACCGCCCTGGAAGAGACCGTGCGCATCCGCGAGCAGGCCGAGTGGGCACGCGCGCAACTTGCCAACGGCCGCGCCTTCGGACGGGAAATCCAGTCGCGGATGGAGGAGGAGCGGCGCGTGCTCGCGCGCGAGCTGCACGATGAACTGGGCCAGACCGTCACCGCTATCCGTTCCATCGCTGCCTCGATCGGGCCGGGCGCGCTCACCGACGACGCGGCGAAGCGCATCAAGATGATCGAGGAGCTCTCTGTTCGCCTTCATGATGGCATGCGCGATCTGGTACCACGCTTGCGGCCGCTGGCGCTCGATGAGCTCGGGCTTGCTGAGGCGCTGCGCGATCTGGTACACGATCACCGGGCGCACCACGCCGGGCTCGCTTTTGAACTGGCCACGAGCGGGGATCTCGGTGCCATCCCGGATGAGCTGGCGATCGCGCTCTATCGCGTCGTGCAGGAGAGTCTCACCAACGTCGTCAAACACGCACACGCGACCCGCTGTAACATTGCCCTCGCCGCTTGCCGCGACTCGCTCTCCCTCACGGTGGAGGATGACGGCAGAGGCATCGCCGAGGCGGACCTCACCAAGGCAGGCCGCTTCGGGGCGCGCGGGATGCGCGAGCGTATCGAGTCTCTGGGCGGAAGCTTCACCTTTGCCAAGGCCGAGTTGGGAGGGCTCGCGGTGCAGGTGCGGCTGCGGCTGCCGCTGGCTTCCATCGTGGAAGCCTGAGATCACGCGACGTTCACCATGGAGACACGACAACAGGGTGACACGCCCACGACCGTTCTGCTCGCGGACGACCACGCCATCGTTCGCATGGGCTTTCGGCTTCTGCTGGAGACGGCAGGAAAGTGTCGCGTGGTAGGCGAAGCAGCGAGCGGGGAGGAAGCCTGCAGTCTCTACTTCAAGCTCAACCCGGACGTGCTGGTGATCGATATTGCGATGCCAGGCATGGGCGGACTCGAGGCGATGAACCGCATTCTGGCGCGCAACCCCGAGGCGCGCATCCTGGTGCTGTCAGCACATGAGGATACGAGCTACCCGCGCCGCACGATGCGGGCGGGCGGGCTCGGCTACCTGTCGAAGCGAGGTGCGCCGGCCGAGCTTCTGCAAGCCGTCGATGCGGTCGCCCGAGGCGCGACCTACATTGAGCCTGGGATCGCGCACCGGCTCGCGGTTCAGGGACTGAAGGGCCCGCATGGCCCCGTGGACATGCTCTCCGAGCGGGAATTCGAGGTCTTCGTCCACCTTGCGCAAGGGAAGAGCGTGGCGCAGGTCGCCGAGCTGCTGTCCCTGAGCCCACGCACCATAGGCACTCACCTCTATAACGTTAAGCAGAAGCTGGGCGCGCAGAACGCCGCGGAACTGACGTTGATCGCGCTGCGCGCGGGGCTGCTCAACGAGGGAATGTAGGCGCACCGCGCCGGGAAGTTGGATCGACTTGGAAGTCGCGCGGGCGATCGGCTATGCTAGACGGGGCTGGCGAGAGGACATGCGAGAGGTCGAGCAATTCAAGTGGATCCGCGCGGACGCGCGCCGGCTGCTCCTGGTGGCGACGGCGTGCGCCGGCGCGGCGAGCGCCCAGGTGCCGCTGCGGCTCGACCCGGTGGTCGTCACCGCGACCCGTACGGAAGCGCGTGCATTCGATCTTCCGGTCGCCATCGATACGATCGACGCCCTGCTGTTGCAGCGTAATCAGCTCGAAGTCAATCTGTCCGAATCACTCTCGCGGGTCCCCGGTATTGTCGTCGCCAATCGCTGGAACTACGCGCAGGATCTGCAGGTGTCGGTGCGTGGCTTTGGCGCACGCGCCAACTTCGGCGTTCGCAGCATCCGGCTCTATCAGGACGGCATCCCGGCCACCATGCCCGACGGACAGGGGCAGTCGGGCAGCTTCAGCATTGCCTCTGCGCAGCGTGTCGAAGTGCTGCGCGGACCGTTCTCGACGCTGTACGGCAATGCGTCGGGGGGCGTGATCTCGATCTTCACCGAAGACGGCACCGACCCGCCGCAGGCGCAAGCCCAGATCGTCGGCGGGAGTTACGGCACCTACAACGCGATCGCCAAGGTGCAAGGCATCGCGCACGGCGTCGGTTACGTGGTGGCGGGCAATCATTTCGCGACCGACGGCTACCGCGATCACAGCGAGGCATCGCGCGACCTGGTCAACGCCAAGCTCAAGTTCAACGTCGATCCCGACACCCGCGTGACGTTGATCGCGAATTCGCTGTATCAACCCGAGGCGCAGGACCCGCTGGGGCTCACCCGGGCGCAGTGGCAGGCCGACCCACGCCAGTCCGACCCGTCGTCAGTCCTGTTCAACACGCGCAAGACCGTGAATCAGCAACAAGGCGGAGCGACGCTCGAGCGGCAGCTGGGCTCGGACACGGTGGCGCGCCTCACGGTCTACGGTGGAAGGAGGCTGGTTCGACAATATCTCGCGCTCGCCGGGACCCTGCCGACATCGTCCGGCGGCGTCACCGACCTGGACGGCGACTTCGAAGGCGTCGACGGGCGCGTCAGCGGACGAACGATCGTCGGCGGCGGACCGCTCACCTTGACCGCGGGCGTCGCCTACGACCGGCAGCACCAGCGGCGCAAAGGATTCGTCAACAACAATGGCGAGCTTGGGGACCTTCGGCGCGATGAGGACGACTTCGTCAACTCGACCGATGGCTACGCGCAGGCGGAGTGGGCGCCGCTCGCCGCGCTGTCCTCATTGTCCTTTCTCGCGGGCGCGCGCTACAGCGACGTACGCTTCAAGTCCGACGACCATTTCATCAACCCCACCAATCCCGACGACAGCGGGCGCGTTGCCTACAGCCACTTCAGTCCGGTCGGCGGCGCCGTCTGGCATGTCGCACGCGAGGTAAACGTCTACGTCAACTGGGGCGAAGGCTTCGAGACGCCGAGCTTTATCGAGCTTGCATACCGCACCGTCGGCACCGGTCTTAATTTCGATCTGCGTCCGGCGGTCAGCCGCTCGGCGGAAGCGGGCATCAAGGCGTATGTCCTCGGCGGGCAAAAGGTGAACCTGGCGGTGTTCTCCACGAAGACTTCGGACGAGATCGTCATCGACACTGCAACCGGAGGCCGCACCACGTACAAGAACGCGAGCAAGACGCGGCGCCGCGGCGTCGAGGCCGAATGGGAGGCATCGCTGCCGTACGGGTTCAACGCCTACGCGTCCTACACCTATCTGTCGGCGACGTTCGCCTCGGCTGCAACGACGGGTCTGCCTCCGTTGCTGATCCCGGCCGGATCGCGGCTGCCAGGCGTGCCCCAGTCGAATGCGTATGCCGAGCTTGCCTGGGCTCGGCGCGACTGGTATGGGATTTCCGCAGCGCTCGAAGGGCAGTACGCGGGCAAGGTGTACGTCAACGACCGCAACACCGACGCCGCGCCGAGCTACGCGATCGCCAACGTGCGCGTCGGCTTCGAGCAGGCCGCGGGTGCGTGGACCTTCCGCGAGTTCGTCCGGGTCAACAATCTCTTCGATCGAAACTACGTCGGCTCGGTGATCGTGGGCGATACCAACGGCCGCTTCTTCGAGCCGTCGGCCCGTCGTAACGCGCTCGCCGGTCTCACCGTCAATGCAAAATTCTGATTCGGCCGAGCGGTACACAACGACAGCGATCGCGCTGCACTGGCTCATCGCGGGCCTGGTGCTCGGGATGATCGCCTTCGGCTGGTGGATGCAGGAGATTCCGAAGAATCCCGTCGGTCCGCGGGTCAATGCATTCAACCTGCACAAATCGATCGGGCTCACGGTGCTCTGCCTGATGCTCGTTCGGACGCTGTGGCGCGCGACGCATCCGCCGCCGCCGTTGCCGCCCATGCCAGCATGGCAGGCTCGCGCCGCCCGGACGGTACACCTGCTGCTCTACGTCTGCCTTTTCGTGCAACCGTTGACCGGGTACCTGGGCTCGGCCTACAGCGGGTATCCGGTCAGGTTCTTCGGGTTCGTGCTGCCGGCGTGGGCGCCGAAGGTGGACGGGGTCAAGGACGCGATGAGCGTGGCGCATCTGGTGAATAGCTGGATCCTGGTCACGGCGCTGGTCCTGCATGTCGGCGCGACGCTGAAGCATGCACTGATCGATCGCGACAGGATATTCCACCGCATATGGCCCTGGGCGCGGGTCGCGCACGATCAAGGTGTCGAGGCCCGCACGGGATAGCACGAGGCTCAAGAATTAGCAGGTCG
Source organism: Betaproteobacteria bacterium (assembly GCA_005888865.1). Classification (GTDB taxonomy): domain Bacteria; phylum Pseudomonadota; class Gammaproteobacteria; order Burkholderiales; family Casimicrobiaceae; genus PALSA-1003. The sequence continues at coordinate 12,327 of VBCL01000058.1, forward strand.
ACAAGGGGCTTCTCCGCGTTTTCGGCGGTGACGAAGCCTCCGATCGCATCCTGAATCGCGTGGAGGACGCGTCGCACGCGCGAGTCTCAGCGTTGATCCGGATGCGGGTCAGGGCGCCGGGCTCTTCATTGCGGTTTCGAGGACCTTGATCGTCTCGGAGAAATTGCCGTCGCGTGCGATATCGAGCGCGGTCTTGTCACGATCATCCTTGAGATCGGCTCGTGCCCCCGCAGCGAGGAGCGAGCGCACGGTATCGGTTTGCCCGTAACCTGCCGCCCACATCAACGCGGTCAGCGAGTGCGCGTAAATTGCGTTGGGATTGACACCCGTCTGGAGCAGAATCTGCACGATCTCGGTGCGGCCCTGGCCCGCCGCGTAGGTCATCGCGTTCTTCTGCAGGCGATCGATCGCGGCGACCTCGGCGCCCTTGGCAAGGAGCATTCGCACGATCTCGACATGACCGCCGTGGGCCGCAGCCATCAACGGCGTGATGCCGTTGACCGCGGCCAGGCTGACGTCGGTGCCGGCGTCCAGCATCTGCCGGGCGAGATCGGTCCGATCGTTCTTGAGCGCGATCACCAGGGCGGTCTCGCCCACCCGGCTGCGGGCGTTGGGCGTCGCGCCGTCGGCGAGTGCCCGGGTGACGCCCGCCGTGTCGCCGGCGCGCGCCGCTGCCAGGAGTCGCACGTTGGCGCTCGTCTCCTGGGCGCCGACTTCGCCGTGCGCGCCGGCGATCGTGGCGAGGAGGAGGCAAGTCAGCAGAATGCGTAACTTCGGCATCAATCGAATCTCCTGTGTCAACCTTCGTTCACGAACGTGGAGCAAAATTCGGGCACCATTCCCCGACCGGCTGTGGCGGACAAGATTGCATTGGCCATTATTTTCGACTATAAGTTCTCCTCGCGGGAAAAAACCACTGCGCCGGGCCTGGGGATGTCGTCAGGTGCGGATAACAACACATCGGCTCTGGAGGAGGATCACATGTCATTTCGTCTCGTCAGGCTGGCGACTGTTACGTCCGCTTTCGCACTCGCAATCGTATCGGTCACCGCCGCCGCGCAGGAAGTAGGCGCGGGCGCCACCACCAGCGCGAAGCCGATGTCGGCCAGCCTCGCTCCCATCTCGCAGGCGATGCTCGACGGCGCCGGCAAGGACAGCAAGAACTGGCTGCATGCGAACGGCAGTTACGAGCAGACCCGGTTCTATCCGGGCAAGCAGGTCAACGCCGAGAACGTGAGCAAGCTCAAGCCCGCGTTCGTGTTCCAGACCGCGGTGCTGGAGTCGATGGAAACCGCGCCGATCGTCGATAACGGCGTGATGTTCCTCACCACGTCGTTCAATCACGTCTACGCGATCAACGCGGCGACGGGCGAAGAGTACTGGCATTACAAGCACAAGCTCGGTCCGATCGTGACGGTGTGCTGCGGCAA
>VBCL01000058.1:13763-30036 GCA_005888865.1 Betaproteobacteria bacterium
GCGGAAGGCAAGCTCTACATGGGGACGATCGACGCCAAGCTCGTCGCGCTCGATGCCAAGACCGGCAAGCTCCTGTGGGAAGTGCAGATCGCCGATCCCGACAAGGGCTATTCGGATACGATGGCGCCCGCGGTGGTTGACGGCAAGGTGCTCATCGGGACCAATGGCGGCGAGTACGGTGTGCGCGGGTTCCTGAAGGCGTTCGACGCGAACGACGGCAAGCTGCTGTGGACGTTCTACAGCATCCCCGACAAGGGGCACGAAGGCGTATGGGCCAAGAACGACGCCACCGGCCGCGACATGCATCGCAACATCGAGGCCGAGAAGGCGGCCTTCGCCAAGGACAGCTCGTTCTTCGACAAGCTCGGGGGCGGCGTATGGATGACCCCGGCGATCGACCGGAAGACCAAGACCGTTTTCTTCCTCGCCGGCAACCCTTCGCCAGACCTCTACGGCGGGATCCGCCCGGGGGACAACCTGTACACCAACTCGATGGTTGCCATCGACCTCGACAAGGGCACGTACAAGTGGCACTTTCAGTACATCGCGCACGACGTGTGGGATCTCGACGCGGTCAGCCCCGCAATCCTGACGCAGGCCAAGGACAAGGACGGCAAGAACGTCGACGTCGTCATCCACGGCGGCAAGACCGGCCACGTCTACGTGCACGAGCGCAGGCAAGCTGATTCGCTTCTCCGATGCGATGGTTCCGCAGGAGAACATGTGGGTGCTTCCGACCAAGGAAGGCGCTCGCATGCTGCCGGGCGCCAACGGCGGTGTGGAATGGTCGCCGATGGCAGTCAATCCCGGCCTTCGTCTCGCGTACGCAGCGAATCTGCATCAGCCGATGACCTATCACGTCGAGGAAGTTCCTTACCCCGGCGGCAAGCTGTGGCTCGGCGGCGCGTTCAAGGTCATTCCCTCCGAGGAGCAATCGGGACGGCTGGTTGCGGTCAACCTCGATACCGGCAAGGTCGCCTGGACCGTCAAGACGCCCCAGCCCTTGATCGGGGGCGTGCTTGCCACCGCCGGTGACCTCGTGTTCAACGGCGAAGCGAATGGCTGGTTCAAGGCGTTCGACGCCAAGACCGGCAAGGAGCTGTGGAAATACAACTGCGGCGCCGGCGTGAACGCGCCTGCGGTGTCCTACATGGTCGGCGCCAAACAGTACGTCGCGGTCGCCGCGGGCGGAAACAACCAGATCGACGCCAAGCGCGGCAACAGCGTGTTCGTCTTCGCATTGCCCTAAGCCAAGTTGCTGAACCCGACGCGGCTGCCCGGGTCAGACCTGGCAGCCGCGTTTTATTTTATTAGGAGCATATGAGACGTCTGATCGCAGGTCTGGCCGCGCTGACCACTAGCCTTGCTGTGTACGCCCAGACGGATCCAGCGCAGCTCGCGGCTGCGCGTGAAAAGGCCCAGGTCTGTGTCGCCTGCCACGGGCCCGACGGCAATTCGCAGAATCCCGACTACCCGATCCTCGCCGGGCAGAGCTGGCGCTACATCTACATCGAGCTCAGGGACTTCAAGGAGGGCCGCCGCAGCGACCCGCAGATGTCCCCGATGGCAGCGACGCTCTCGCAGGAGGACATGATCGCCTTGGGCAATTTTTTTGCCGCGCAAAAGCCGGCGCCGATCAAATTTCAGGCCGATGGCGCCAAGGTCGAGGCGGGCCGCAAGACGTCCGACGCCGTACTGTGCCCGATGTGCCATCTCGGTGGGTTTGTCGGACAGAACGAAATCCCGCGCGTCGCCGGCCAGTACCCGCAGTACGTCAAGAAGCAGCTTCAGGACTTCAAGGCCCGACGCCGGACCAATGACGCGGGCAACATGACCAGCGTGGCCGCCACGCTGTCGGACACCGATATCGAGAACCTTTCCCAGTACATCGCCAATCTCAATTGAAGGCGATGCGCCACGGCGCCATGCGCCGGTCGCTTGGCGGTTGTTTCGACCACACGCTGCTGCGCGGGCTGGAACGCTCTGCAGCTCCGGATCAACGGACGGCCTTGTCGCCATTCAGCGCCCGGTCCGTTCCCCGAGCCGCCTCGAAGCCCTTGACGCCCCTCAGTACCGTGCCTTCCAGGTCGGCCTCCGTGAAATCGGCGCCTGCAACGTCTGCGCCGCTGAGGTCTGCGCCCGCAAGCTTCACGCGGAAAAAATTGACGCCTCTCAGGTTGGCACCTTTGAGATCGGCGAACGTCATGAGCGATCGGTTCAGGTCTGCTTCGTGCAGATCGGCGCCTGCGAGATTCGCGCCGCTCAAATCGGTGCGCATCTGTCCCATGCCCTGGTTCTTGATATCGACCCCAAGCTTGGCGCGGCTGAGGCTGGCGCCATGCAGATCGACGCCAGGGAGATCGGCGATCATGCGTACACCCGATAGATTGGCGCCCGCGAAATTGGGCCTTTCCTTGACCTGGCCGCCGAGGATCACCAGGCTGAGCATGGAGCTGTCGGAAAGATCGGCACCCGCGAAGTTGGTGCCCATGAGCCAGGCTCCGTTCAGGTTTGCCCGCGCCAGCTTCGCACCCGCAAGATTGGACGAGACCAGGCGCGCAGCAAACAGATTGGCGCCGGAGAGATCGGCGCGCTTGAAGTCGATATTGCTGAGGTCCAGATCGGAAAGATCCTTGCCGGACAGATCGGCAGGCTTGTCGCGGTCCGCTCTGGCCAGCAGCTCGCGCACCTGATCGGTGGTAAGGTCGGCAGCGTGCGACAAGGGCACAACTCCGGCCGCGACGACGAGAAGCGCGATCGCAGCGACATTGCCGTACCGAATCATCTAAAGATTTCGCGCGTGAAATCGGAGGTGATCTTCGATGAAGCTCGCGATGAAGAAGTAACTGTGGTCATAACCTTCGCGCAGGCGAAAGTCGAGCGGAACGCCGGACCGCTGGCAGGCATCCTGCAGCAGCTCCGGTTTCAACTGGCTCTGCAGAAACTGATCTTTCGTTCCCTGATCGACAAGGAGGGGCGGCCCGGTCCAGCCCCGATCTTCGAGCAACGCGGTTGCGTCGTATTCCCGCCAGCCTGTCTGGTCTGAACCGAGATAGCCGCTCAAGGCTTTTAGACCCCACGGGCAACGCATAGGGGAGGCGATGGGGGCGAACGCCGACACCGACTTGTATTGCCCCGGGTTCTTCAGCGCGATGGTGAGCGCTCCATGGCCGCCCATGGAATGTCCGAAGATACCCACGCGATTCGGGTCCACCGGAAAAGTGGCCGCGACCCCCGCCGACAGTTCCCTCGTGATGTACGAATACATGCGGTAACCGCGCGACCACGGCGCTTGCGTCGCGTCGAGGTAGAAGCCGGCGCCGAGACCGAAGTCATAGCTGTCGCCCTCACCCGGAATGCCGAGACCTCTCGGGCTCGTATCCGGCACCACGAGCGCCAGCCCGAGCGCAGCCGCGACCCGTTGCGCGCCCGCCTTCACGATGAAGTTCTCCTCGGTGCAGGTGAGCCCCGAGAGCCAATACAATACCGGCACGCGGCCCGACGCAGCCTGTGGCGGAAGAAAGACGCCAAAGCGCATCGCGCATTGTGTTTCCTGCGACGCGTGCGTATACACGCCCTGGACGCCGCCGAAGCAAAGGTTCTGCGTTACCGCCTTGATCGCTGTTTCAGACACCCGTCCCTCGGACCGTGGTGGCGCGGAGGCCGATCACCGGCGAAAGGGAAGCCTGGGCGCGATACGACACGCCCAGGCCGCTCAGTGGGGGCCACCGCCCTGCATCCGGCACCGGACCTATGCGCGGGCGGTCACACCTTTTTGCTTCGCCGTATGCGTGGCAATCAGATCCATGATCGCGGGCGAAAGGCAATCGTACGGCTCGAGACCAAGCTGCTTCAGCCTTGACCTGACCGCGCCCATGTTGGCTGGATCCGCGCCGGACTCGATGATCGATGAAACGAACGCCGCGAATTCAGGCGGCGACCATCCCTGCTCGGGCGACAGCTCGGTATGGATGAAGTCCAGCCCGTAAAGCGGGTGGCCCTTGTTCTCGATGCGCCCGTACATGTGCACGCCGCAACCGGTGCACGCGTATCGCTGGATGGTGGCGGACGGGTCGACGACCTTGAGCTTGTCCGCATTTGCGGTCACGCTGAGCTTGTCGCGCGGCACCACCGCGACTTGCGAGAACAGCGCGCCGGCCGGCTTCCAGCATTTCGTGCAGCCGCAAGCATGGTTATGAGCGCTTTGGCTCTTGACCGACACGACGACCTTCCTGTCGGAGCATTTGCAATTCAGCGTGCCGCCAGCGAAGCTTGGAGACGCGGGCTTGATGCCGTTGTCGATCGCGGGATGGATGGAAAATGCCATGTCAATATCCTCCTTTTGGTAGGTTCTTCCGCAGAATCATCGGCGCCTTCGAATGCCGCCGGACCCCAAATCCTGAACTCAAAATAAGCCGGATGCAACGGGTGCCGATTTCGCGGCGATGCCCCCGGTACTAACCGAGCGGCATCAGTAGGTGACGACCGCGCGGATCGATTTGCCCTCGTGCATGAGGTCGAAGCCTTCGTTGATTCGATCGAGCGGCAGGACGTGCGTGATGAGGTCGTCGATGTTGATCTTGCCGTCCATGTACCAATCAACGATCCTGGGAACGTCGGTGCGGCCGCGCGCGCCGCCGAACGCGGTGCCCTTCCATACCCGGCCGGTGACAAGCTGGAACGGGCGGGTGCGGATTTCCTGGCCGGCGCCCGCGACCCCGATAATCACGGCGACGCCCCAGCCGCGGTGGCTGCACTCCAACGCCTGGCGCATTACCTCGACGTTGCCGATGCACTCGAAGGTGTAGTCGGCGCCGCCACCGGTGAGCTCCACCAGGTGTGGGACGAGATCGCCCTTAACATCCTTCGGGTTGACGAAGTGCGTCATTCCGAATTTGCGCGCAAGCGATTCCCGGGCCGGGTTGAGGTCGACACCGACGATCATGTTGGCACCGGCCATCCGCGCGCCCTGGACGACGTTGAGTCCGATGCCGCCCAGGCCAAAGACGACCACGTTGGCGCCCGGCTCGACCTTGGCGGTGTTGATCACCGCGCCTATGCCGGTGGTCACGCCGCAGCCGATGTAGCAGACCTTGTCGAACGGCGCGTCTTCGCGGATCTTCGCAACCGCAATCTCCGGCAGAACGGTGAAATTCGCGAAAGTGGAGCAACCCATGTAGTGATGCACGGGCTTGCCACCCAGCGAAAAGCGGCTGGTGCCATCAGGCATCATGCCCTTGCCTTGCGTCGCGCGAATCGCCGTGCAGAGATTCGTCTTGCGCGAAAGGCAGGACTTGCATTGCCGGCATTCGGGTGTGTACAACGGAATGACGTGATCGCCTTTCCTGACGCTGGTCACGCCGGGTCCCACGTCGACGACGATGCCGGCGCCCTCATGCCCCAGGATCGCGGGAAACAGACCTTCCGGATCGGCGCCGGAGCGCGTGAATTCGTCGGTATGGCAGATGCCGGTCGCCTTGATCTCGACCAGCACTTCGCCGGCCTTCGGGCCCGCCAGCTGTACGGTTTCGATCGCCAGGGGCGCCCCTGCCTTGTGAGCCACTGCTGCGCGAACATCCATGGTTGCCCTCCTATGCTTCCTTCAGTTCAGATCCCGCTCGCCCGGCGCGTCGATCACTGCTCTCCGCGCGAGCACCTCGAGTGCCTTCTTGCGCACAGCCTGCAACGCTTGTGGCGGCGTGTCCAGGGAATTTATCAGAACTCGTTTTCGAAAGCGCAATCATCGCGACCTCAATCTTTGAAGGAGTCCCGCTCGATTCTCAGGTAGGCGCGGTTTGCGTTCTGGATGTGGAGCGTGGGATAACCGTCCCACGCTGCGAAGTCCGGAAGATCGGAGCGCTCGGGCAACTCTGCCAGGCCGACGCCCTCGGCGAGAAGCGTCCGTACATGCCCGTCGAGCGCCGCAAAATAGCGGGCGAGGGCGTCGATATCCGCGCAGCTGCCGATCCTCCCCAATGCGGGGATGAGGTGGATGCACCTTGTCGCCTTGAGCACCGCGAGCGCTTCCGGCCAGCCTTTGCCGCCGGCATCGCGCAGGTCCGGAATGCGATCGATCGACACCAGGCTCCCGGCGATCAACGTGCCGGTTGTCTCGTCCCATAAAGCCAGAGCGCCAGTGGTATCCCGCCCACCGGGCGCGATGAGCACAAGACGCCGGCCAATGACGTCGAGCGGCTGGGTCTTGCCGACAACATGATCCGGCTCGGCGACCCTGCTGCCGGCCATGGCGCGTTCGCCGAGTTCGGTTCGCAGAGTCTGCAGGCAGGTCCCACACCGCTCCGCCATCAACGCGGCACTCTCGCGATGCATCCATACGGGAATCCCCCGCGCCTGAAACGCCGCCGCGCCGAACACGACCTCCTGGCTCGCGTGCGTAATCACCACGAGCCGAATCGGCTTGCGGGTAATACGCTCGACCGCGGCGATGATCTCGTCGCCATGGCGGAACGACACGCCGCTTTCGACGACGATGACCCCGCGGGGGCCGACCACGAACGCTACGTTGACGATGCGCCCCAGATTCGCCGCTGCGATTTCGCCCGGTTGTCCCATCAAGGCGTAGATACCGGGCGCCACCAGCACGGGCGCCGGCATTGCCGCGAACGCCAGGCCAATGGCGCCTGCAACCCAGCAGGCACACAGCCGGCGAACGAACCCCAGGAGGTTTCGAAGCGACACCGCGCTCATGGATGAAGAGGTCCGGCCATGGAGTGGGCCGTTCCGGTCAAGCTGTGGGACCGGTGACGCCGATATGTTACTCCGCATTGCATGCCGGTAAGTTCATTGCCCACGATGTCGTTTGTTGCAATGCAACATTGCGGATGCAGAACCTTCGCGCGAGCCAGACCGCTGTAGTGGTCAAGTTGACTTTGTAAGATTGTGGCAGGACACTCGCCGCTCACGACGAAGGTTATTCGCAAGCGAGACCCAAGTCGCAGATGGGCCCGACAGCCATGGGCCGGACGATGCCATAGGAGGATGTATGAATGTTGATGGTCGGTGGATCTACAGGGTGCCGGCACTCGCGCTGGGACTCGCGTTTTCGAATGCCGCGCTGGCGAATCCCGACGTCGAGAAGCAGACGGCCGACGCCAAGAACTGGGCGATGCAGGCCGGCGATATGTACAACCAGCGTTACAGCAAGCTCACCCAGATCAATGCTCAGAACGTGGGCAAGATGCAGGTGGCGTGGATGTTTTCCACCGGCGTCCTTCGCGGTCACGAGGGTTCGCCGCTCGTCGTCGGCAACACCATGTACCTGCATACGCCGTTCCCCAACAAGGTCTTCGCGCTCGATATCGATACGCAGAAAATCAAATGGCGCTACGAGCCGAAGCAGGATGCGGCGGTGATACCGCAAATGTGTTGCGACACGGTCTATCGCGGCCTCGCCTATGCGGAAAACAAGATCTTCCTGCAACAGGCCGACAGCATGCTCGTCGCCCTGGATGCCAACACGGGTAAGGTGGTCTGGTCAGTCAAGAACGGCGATCCGAAAGTCGGCGCGGTGAACACCAACGCGCCCCATGTCTTCAAAGACAAGGTGATCACCGGTATTTCCGGCGGAGAGTGGGGCGTGCGCGGCTACGTCACCGCGTACGACATCAACAGCGGCAAGCAGGTCTGGAGGGCGTACAGCACCGGACCCGATGCCGAGATGCTCATCGATCCCGCAAAGACGGTGACGTGGACTGACGGCGCACTCAAGCCCGTTGGCAAGGACTCGTCGCTCAAGACGTGGCAAGGCGATCAATGGAAGATCGGCGGCGGCACGACGTGGGGTTGGTACAGCTACGACAAAGCCCTGAACCTGATGTACTACGGCACACGAAACCCGTCGACCTGGAACCCATCGCAGCGTCCCGGCGACAACCGCTGGTCGATGACCATCATGGCGCGCGACGTCGACACCGGCATGGCGAAATGGGTCTTCCAGATGACGCCGTTCGATGAATGGGATTTCGACGGCGTCAACGAGATGATCCTCGCCGACATCAACGTCAAGGGCAAGCCGACCAAGGCGCTCGTTCACTTCGATCGCAATGGCTTTGGCTACACCCTCGACCGCGTGACAGGCGCACTGCTGGTCGCCGAGAAGTACGACCCGAAGGTGAACTGGGCGACGCACGTCGACATGAAGACGGGCCGGCCGCAAGTCGTGAAGCAATACTCGACCGCACAAAATGGCCCCGACAAGAACAGCAAGGGGATCTGTCCGGCGGCACTGGGAACGAAGGACGAGCAACCCGCGGCGTTCAATCCCAAGAACGGCCGATTCTATGTTCCGACCAACCACGTCTGCATGGACTACGAGCCGTTCAAGGTCGAATACACGGCAGGCCAGCCTTATGTCGGCGCGACGCTCGCGATGTTCCCGGCCCCCAACAGCCATGGCGGCATGGGCAACTTCATCGCCTGGGACGCGGGCACGGGCAAGATCGTGCAAAGCCACGCCGAGAAGTTCTCGGTGTGGAGCGGGGCGCTCGTGACTGCGGGCGGGATCGCCTGCTACGGCACGCTCGAGGGCTACCTCAAATGCGTCGATGCCAACGACATCAACAAGGAGCTGTTCAAGTTCAAGACGCCGTCGGGGATCATCGGCAACGTCTTCACCTATGAGCACAAGGGCAAGCAATACCTGGGTGTCTTCTCCGGCATCGGTGGTTGGGCGGGCATTGGCATGGCTGCCGGGCTCGAAAAGGACCAGGACGGCCTGGGCGCGGTCGGAGGCTACAAGGAGCTCCGCGACTACACCGAGCTGGGCGGGTCGCTGACAGTCTTCGCGCTTCCCAATTAACTCGCAACACGCTCGAGCGCCGGCGCGGCATCCGCGCCGGCGCTTTCTTGCCCGAGGGCGAGCCGGAACTGATCCAGCGCCCCGGGGTCCCACGCTCACCGGCGACACTTCGGATTTAACTCAAAGATGGCGCGCATGAGGTTATCGCTGCAGACGTTGTCACGGTTGGTTCTGGCTGGAGGTCTGCTCGCGGCATTGCCCACAGAAGCGCAAGACAAGGCTAAGTCCGCGGCAGCGGATCATCCCTACAAGGTCGTCGACGGCGTCAAGGTTGATCCGGTCACCATGAACGGGTTTCGTGCCTGGCGGGCGGCCGCGTGCGATCGTTGTCACGGAGCCAATCAGCAAGGGCTCGTAGGTCCGTCCTTGCTGGAGAGCTTCAAGAACCTCAGCAAGGAGGAGTTCGTAAAGACGGTTACTGAAGGGCGGCTGGACAAGGGAATGCCGAGCTTCAAGACCAGCCCGATGGTCATGCAAAACACCGACGGACTCTATGCGTACCTCAAAGGCCGATCGAACGGCGATATCACGCAGTCAAAGGTCGAAGAGCTGAAGCAATGACTCGGCAGAGCAGCTTGCACGGACATTCTCGCCTACGTTCTCGCACGCGAGCCATGAGACGGCTACGCAAGTTATTGCGGAGTTGGCCCTTGGAGATGGTGACTTGCGCTATCGTCGCCGGGAGCGCCAACGCGTACGCAGGGGACATGCCGACGGCCTTCCGCCCCTGCATCGATCCCAGCAATCTTCCGTTTGCGAACGACAAGGGAGAAGGCTTCGAGAACAGGATCGCCGAGCTGTTCGCAAAAAAACTGGGACTGCCGGTGCAAAGCTATTCCTTCCCGCAACGAATGAATTTCGTCCGCAATACGTTGCGGTACAAGTTGCCCGGAGAGGATTTTCGCTGTGACGTCGTGATGGGCGTTCCCGCCGGTTACGACCAGACGTCGACCACCGCAGCCTATTATCATTCCACCTATGTCCTGGTGTATCCAAAGGGCAAGGGCCTCGACCAGGTGAGGAGCGGTCCCGATCTGTTCGCGCTGCCGCCTGATGTTCGAGGCAAGCTAAGGATCGGGATCTACGACAAGTCGCCCGCGTCCGCGTGGCTCGTCAAGCATGGAATGGAAGCGCAGGCAAAGCCCTACCAGATGCTTTCGCCGGATCCGGACCAGTATCCGGGTTCCATCGTCGACAAAGACCTCGCGCAGGGCAAGATCGACGCGGTAATCGTCTGGGGGCCTGTCGGGAGCTATTACGCCAAGCGGGTCACGAACGTACCCCTGACCGTGATTCCTCTCAAATCGGAACCCGGCGTCAAGTTCGATTACGAAATCGCGATGGGCGTTCGATACGGGGAGCCCGAATGGAAGGCGACCGTCGAGAAGCTCATCGCGGAGAACCGACCCGCCGTTACGGCGATCCTCCGCGAATACGCTGTTCCGCTGGTCAACGAGCGCGGCGATCTCGTCGAATAAGGTAGCGGGGGAGCATCGATGCGAATGCGATACGCTCTGTTGTTGATCCTTTGTTTCGCCCCGCTGGCCCGTGCCAATGACTTTCCCACCCAGGCGCGGGTCGAGTTCGTTCTCAACTGCATGAGGGAAAGCAAGGCGGCTCAGCAGGAGTCGATGTATAAGTGCTCCTGCGCAATCGACGCGATCGCCGAGAAAGTCCCGTACAGCACGTGGGTCGATCTTTCCACCGTTGCGAACGGTATTACGATCGCTGGCGAGCGCGGAGGCGTCATGCGCGATATCAAGGACGGGCGCAAGCTGATCGCGTCATATCGGGAGCTGCAGGAAAGCGCCAAAAAGCGCTGCTTCATCCGCAGCGACTGACGCTCTGGGCGCGGCGGTGGCCAAGGGCTGCACACACCGACGCCGGATTGCGCCCCTTCTCGCCGGGTTGATCATTGCGTTGTCGGTCGCTGCGACGGCGGCGTCGCCGGAAGTCGCGGATTTCGCGCTCGAGAACCCCGCGCCCGGCGTGTACGTACACTACGGGCAACAAGCCGAGATGAGCCGTGCGAACCGCGGCGATATTGCCAACCTCGGGTTCGTCGTGGGCAGCCGTTGCGTGGCCGTGATCGATACCGGGGGCACGTATGCCGTGGGTCACGCGCTGCGGGAAGCCATCCGGGGCGTCACCGCCGCGCCGATATGCTATGTCATCAATACGCATGGGCATCCCGACCATGTCTTCGGTAATCCGGCGTTTGCCCAGGATCGGCCCGAGTTCGTCGGTCACGTCCGCCTCGCGGATGCCCTGCAGCGACGCGGTCCGAATTACCTCAATGCGTTGAAGCGGGACCTGGGGGACGCAGCGGACCAGAGTGGCATCGTGCCGCCGACGCGCTCGGTCGCCTCGACCGACGAGCTCGATCTCGGTGGCCGGATGCTGACGCTGCGAGCCTGGAAGACCGCACATACGGACAACGATCTCACGGTCTTTGACCAGACCAGCGGAACGCTCTGGCTCGGCGACCTGCTCTTCGTCGGACACGTACCGGTTGTCGACGGCAGCTTGCGCGGTTTCCTGGCGGCGATCGACGAGATCAAGACCGTTCGCGCAAGCCTCGCGATCCCAGGGCACGGTCGCGCGCTCGGCTGGCCGGAGGCGATCGCCCCCGAGGAACGCTACCTGAAACGTCTCCGGGACGACGTGCGCGCGGCCATCAAGGCCAAGCGCACGCTGGCCGAGACGCTTGGATCGGGCGACGCAGGATGCGAGCAATGGCTTTTGTGCGACCAGTTTCAGAGGCGTAATGTCAGTGCCGCCTATGCGGAGCTCGAGTGGGAGTGAGCGCCGAAGCGTAATATTGTCGTCACTTGACGCTCGCCGGGCCGGAATGGGGCAAGACTGGCCGCGGTGAAGCGTATGGAGCTCGTCGAGATGACTTGGCGTTTCCTCAGCGTCGTGCTTGGCCTGTCCCTGACCGCTGCCAGCGTGGCGCGAGCCCAGGACGTTGATCCCGCCGACAGTGTCGTGTGGAAGAAGGTCTACACGAGCGTATTTTCAGATGCGCCGCTCGAAGCCGCCGACAAGGTCATCACGCTGGTCACGCCCAGGCGCGCCGAGGACGCGGCTATCGTTCCGGTCGCGATCCGGTCGCAGTTCCCGCAGACGAGAGAACGCTTCATTGAAAGGATCTGGCTGGTCGTCGACAACAACCCGTCGCCGATCGCGGCGGTGTTCGATTTCACGCCCGAGAGCGGGCGCGCCGACATCGAGACACGCATTCGGGTCGAGCAGTACACGCATGTGCGGGCGATCGCGCGGACCAACGACGGCAAACTGTACATGACCGCCAACTACGTCAAGGCGTCGGGCGGCTGCTCGGCCCCTTCGGGCAAGGACGCGGTGGCAGCCAAGGCCAACCTCGGCAAAATGCGCCTCCGCGTCGATGACTCCGCGATTCCCGGGCAGCCCGCCCTGGCGCAGCTGATGATCAGCCATCCGAATGATTCCGGGCTCGCCATGGATCAGGTGACACGCAACTATGCGTCGCCGCATTTCGTTCGCCAGGTGAAGGTGAGCTACGCGGGTAAGCTTGTGATGAGCGCGGAGGTCGATTTCTCGATCAGCGAGAATCCGAACTTCCGGTTCTATTTCGTGGCGGACGGCGGGGGTCAGCTGGAGGCGAAGGCTGTCGACAACGAGGACCTCGAGTTCGAGACGAGTGTGAGGCTTGGTCCGGATCGCGGCGGTGGTGAGGCCTTCACGCTGCGGTGACGACGATGCCACCACAAGGATCACCGGTCGTCGCCGACGCCTCGGCGGCCATGGATGCCCGGCAGGGCGGGTCGTTCGCGGCACGGCACGGCGCAGCGCTTGCGGCGGGCGCGACCGCGCTCGTGCTCCTTGCGGTCGCGGCGGCGCTCCTCCCGCGCAAATCGCTCGACACGCCGCCTGCGCCGCCTGCGCACTGGTTCGACGACCGCGGGGGACTCGTCTCCCCAGGCTACGCGGGAGCGAAAAGCGAGTATCTTCAGCAATACTTGCCCCTGTTCCTGCACACATCGGTCCTGATCGTGACCGAGCGGAGCGCGCCATCGGGCGCGATCGAGGATTACACAGCCCGGGCGGCCAACGCCTGGAGGATCGGTGCGAAAGGTGCCGATAACGGCATGGTCCTTTTCGTGTTTCGCGACCCACGGACGGTTCGTCTGGAGGTAGGCTACGGCCTCGAGGGGCCGCTGCCCGACGTGGAAGCCAAGCACCTGGTCGAGGCCACGCTGCTGCCGAAATTCGCTGCGGGACTCTACGAGGAAGGCTTCGACGATTTCATCTTCGGCCTGGAAAAGAAGCTCAAGGTCTACGCCGGCGAGACCGATCGGACGTCGAGCGCGACCGGCATCGTCGAGTACGTATTCGGGGTGCTGCGACAGACCCCGCGGGTCGCGCGTTCGGTCTGGACCGCGTTCGGGGCCGCCGATGCGCAGGGTCGCGTCGTTCTTGTGCTGTTCGGTGCCGTCCTCGCGTCGCTTCTAGCCTACGCGCTCGCCGGCTTCGTGGAGGGTCTGCTCGCGCTGATCCAGTTGCCCTGGCGTATCGCCACCGGCAGCGCGCTGCACGCGCTGAGCCGCGAGCGCCTGGCGGCGGAATTCGCGCCCGCCGAGTTCATCCGCCGTCCTCCACGATCGCTGGTCGCAATCGCGACCGAGCTCAGGCTTACGACGATCGCCTGGGGGCTGATGTGCGTCGCGGGATTCGTCGTCGGTGTCGCTTTCGTCGGTATGGGCACCGAAGTCTTCATTGGCGAACGCGGACAGTTCAGCGGGGCCGGCATCACGACCGGCTGGTCCGTGCCTTGAGCCGAACGTCCAGCCGCTTCGCATTGCCGTTGACTTGACCCGGGAGTATCCTTAATCGGCCAGCGCGCCCCGAGCGCGTAGTAGTGCGTCACCAATCCCAAGTCGTGTCTTTGCGTTCACAACAACAGCTTCATTCTGCGGCATCCCACTGAAGGAGAACGACCGTGTCCGTCTCGTTGTCACTCACCGTCAACGGCAAGGCGGCGCGCGCGGAAATCGATCCGCGCACGCTGCTCGTCGACTTCATCCGCAACCACCTTGCGCTGACCGGCACCCACGTCGGCTGCGATACCGGGCAATGCGGTGCCTGCACCGTGCTCATCGATGGCAACGCGGTCAAGGCCTGCACGATTCTCGCCGCGCAAGCCGAGGGCTCGAAAGTCACGACCATCGAGGGGCTCGCGACCGACGGCGCGCTGCATCCGATGCAGGCCGCGTTCAAGGAGTGCCATGGCCTGCAGTGCGGATTCTGTACGCCGGGTATGGTGATGAGCGCGATCGACCTCGTGCAAAGGCATCCCAATGCCGACGAGAAGACGATCCGCGCCGAGCTCGAAGGCAATCTCTGCCGCTGCACCGGGTACCAGAACATCGTCAAGGCGGTGGCTCAGGCCGCCGCTGCAATGAGGAGGTAGATCATGGGCACGAACGACCTCGACTTCATCGGCCAGTCGATCCGCCGCAAGGAAGACGTACGCTTCCTGACCGGTGCCGGCCAATACACCGACGACGTCAATCCGCCGCAGCACACGCACGCCTATTTCCTGCGCTCGCCGCATGCTCACGCCAAGATCCGAAAGATCGACACGAGCAAGGCGAAGGTCGCGCCCGGCGTCGTTTCGATTCATACCGGCGAAGACCTGTCAGGGGTCAACGGCCTGCCATGTGGCTGGTTGATCACCGGCACCGACGGGCAGCCCATGAAGGAGCCGCCGCATCCTCTGCTGGCGCAGGGTAAGGTGCGCTATGTCGGCGATGGCGTGGCGATGGTGATCGCCGAGACGCCGGATCAGGCGAAGGACGCCGCGGAGCTGATCGAGGTCGATTACGACGTCCTGCCCGCGGTGGTCAATCCGGTCGAGGCGCTGAAATCCGGCGCGCCCCAAATCCACGATGGCGCACCCGGAAACAAGTGCTACACCTGGGCGATTGGCGACAAGGCCGCGGTCGATGCCGCGTTCGCCAAGGCCGCTCACGTCACCAAGCTCGACATCGTCAACAACCGGTTGATCCCCAACGCTATCGAGCCGCGCGCCGCTGTAGCGAGCTACAGCCGTGGCGACGAGAGCTACACGCTCTACGTCACCAGCCAGAACCCGCACGTCGAGCGGCTGCTGATGACCGCGTTCGTGCTCGGTCTTCCCGAAACGAAAGTGCGCGTGATCGCGCCCGACGTCGGCGGTGGGTTCGGCTCGAAGATCTATCTGTATCCGGAAGAGACGGCGATGGTCTGGGCGTCGAAGCAGGTCAACCGGCCGATCAAATGGACGGCCGAACGTAGTGAATCGTTCCTGTCGGACGCCCACGGCCGCGATCACGTGACGCGCGCGGAGCTCGCGCTCGACACGGACGGCAAGTTCCTGGCGATGCGCGTGCACACGACTGCGGCGATGGGCGCGTATCTGTCGACGTTCGCATCGTGCATCCCGACGATCCTGTACGCGACGCTGCTCGCCGGCCAGTACACGACGCCGGTCATCTACTGCGAAGTTACCGCTGCGTTCACCAACACGGCGCCGGTCGACGCCTATCGCGGCGCGGGCCGGCCGGAAGCGACTTACGTTGTCGAGCGATTGGTCCACGCCGCGGCCGCCGAGATGGGCATTCCCCAGGACGAGCTCCGCCGGCGAAACTTCATTCGCACATTCCCCTACCAGACGCCGGTCGCGCTTACCTACGATACGGGCGGCTACGATGCGTGCCTCGACGAGGCGATGAAGATCGCCGACGCCAAGGGCTTCCCGGCGCGGAAAGCCGAAGCCGCGAAGCGCGGCAAGCTCCGCGGGCTCGGCTATGCGGCGTACATCGAGGCGTGCGGTATCGCGCCGTCGAACATCGCCGGCGCGCTCGGTGCACGGGCCGGGTTGTACGAAGCGGGCGAGGTCCGCGTCAATCCGACCGGCGGCGTGACGGTGTTCACCGGTTCGCACAGTCACGGCCAGGGACACGAGACGACCTTCGCGCAAGTCGTCGCCAGCCGGCTCGGCATCCCGATGGAAACCGTCGAGATCGTGCATGGCGACACCGGGCGCATTCCTTTCGGCATGGGGACCTACGGATCGCGTTCGCTCTCGGTCGGTGGCACGGCGATCGTCAAGGCGCTCGACAAGATCGTCGCCAAGGGACGCAAGATCGCGGCGCACCTGCTGGAAGCGGCGGAGGCGGACGTCGAGTTCAAGGACGGCAAGTTCACCGTCGCCGGCACCGATCGCAGCAAGGCGTTCGGCGAAGTCGCGCTGGCGGCGTACGTGCCGCACAACTATCCGCTGGACAAGCTCGAGCCGGGCCTCGACGAGACCGCGTTCTACGATCCAACGAACTTCACCTTCCCTGCCGGCACGCACATCTGCGAGGTGGAGATCGATCCGGACACCGGCGTCGTGCAAGTCGTCAACTTCTCGGCGTGTGACGACTTTGG
>VBCL01000058.1:30123-30218 GCA_005888865.1 Betaproteobacteria bacterium
CGGGAGCTACATGGACTATGCCATGCCGCGCGCCGACGATCTGCCGTCGTTCAAGGTCGCAACCAAGGTGACGCCGTGCACGCACAATCCGCTGG
>VBCL01000345.1 GCA_005888865.1 Betaproteobacteria bacterium
CAGAAGGCCCTCCGGCTGGAGAGCCGAAGTGAGCTCGAAGGTCTACTCAGGGTTATCGAAACGTACGAATCCGATTTCGTCGTGCAGGCGGCCATCGAGGGCGGCGAGGATCGCATCGTGAGCTATCACGCTTACGTCCGCCCGGGCGGCCAGGTGATGGCCGAGTTCACCGGGCGGAAGTTGCGGACGGCGCCGCGTCTCTATGGTTTTTCGACCTATATCGAGATCACCAATGATGACGAGGTCCGTCGGCTGGGACGATCGCTGCTCGAGAAGCTCGGGTTTTCTGGCGTCGTAAAGATCGATTTCAAGCGAGACGCGCGTGACAACAAGCTGTACTTGCTGGAAATCAACCCTCGATTCAATCTCTGGCATCATCCCGCCGCCGTGGCCGGGGTCTCGATCCCCGCGCTCGTCTATCGTGATTGCATCGAGCCCGGTTCGGCGCGGCCAGCCGGGTCAGCAAGGCCCGGGGTGCGATGGGTGAGTCTCCGTCAGGATGCCCGCGTCTTCAAGGAGTACCGGGCGGCGGGGGAGCTCTCGTTTACTCGGTGGTTGGCCGAAATCGCGACCGTCGACGTCAACGAGAGCTTTCTCCTGCGCGATCCAGTACCGGGCCTCGCCAGCCTATGCGGGATGCTGAGGAGAAGAATGGGGCGGGTGAGGCTGCTGAGTAGGCGACCGCCGCAGCCGATCGCCGGGACGCCGTGAAGCTGGCTCTCATCTCTGACGTCCATGGCAACCTCGAGGCGCTGGAAGCTGTCCTGCTTGACATCGATCGAATCAGTCCAGACGCCAAGCTGGTGTGCGCCGGCGACATCGTTGGTTACGGGCCAGACCCCGAGGCCTGTATTGCCCGCCTTCGCGAGCGGCAAGCGCTTTGTGTCATGGGGAATCACGAAGAGATGGTGCTTGGTCGTCGTGACTTCTCACGATGCGTGCACGCCGGGATCGTGGCGGCGGTATGGACCCGCGAGCGTTTGTCCCCTTCCGCGCGGGCCTTCATAGAGGCGCTTCCAAATAGACGAGAGGTGGCACCCGGCGTGGTCGTATGCCACGGCGATCTCTTGAGCGCCGACACATACGTAAGCACGCGCGAGCAGGCCGAGCGCGCTCTCGCGCAGCTTCGAGCCCATTGGCCGCAAGCCACGGTGTTGGTGTGTGGGCACACACATCATGCAGCATTGTTCACGCCTGCGAGCGGGTTTCGGCAGGTGAGCGGGCTTGCCGACCACGACCTCGATCGAACGCCGCCCTGTATCATCAACCCGGGCGCCGTGGGCCAATCGCGCGATACGGAACCGCTAGCCCGTTACGCCGTGCTGGACCTCGAAGGCCAGACCGTCTCGTTTCGGGAGCTGCCCTACGAGCACCTGGCGACCATTCGCAAGCTTCGCCGGGCCGGGCTGGTTGCCCGCGTCGTGTTGCTCCCGCCCCGAGGTTTGTGGCGTCGCGTTGAGGCGTACCGAGCACGATGCGCCCGATACTGGGCTGCGCGGCGATCCGAAACCGCAGGTTAACCCATGCAGCAAGCAGCGCTCTGAGAGCGCGAGTTGATTTCGAGAGGTCAGCGGAAGCTTCGAGTCCACTCGAGCCGGTGGATCGCTCTGAGCGGTAACCGCAGCATCGCCCCCATTCCGCCGGCCGCCGCAAGCTTCTCGGCTGCGCGGCGCAGGCGCCGAACCCGCCCGAACACGCAGGGCAGGTCGGCGAAGCCCTCCCGCAGTTCGGCTGCACATGTCATGAGGCTGCGCTTATAACGCGCGTCTCCCTTGCCGAGATCGAGCGTGCGAACACCGGTCGCCGCCAGCGCCTCGGCGAGCCGGATCAGAAGAATGATGCCGGGCGAGTATTTTGCGAATTTCTGATTGTAACTCGGGAACCACCAGTGCAGCATCCGCCGTGATCGCATTCCCGCATGCACAGCCGTGATTTGATCACCTGCGCGGAGTACCGAGCAGACTCCAGCGAATTCGCGGCCTTGCGCGTTCATGACCCGGTGAAGCAATTCCACGGTCCAGCGTACGCCGAACGTATCCACCGAGTGCGTCCTTCGATACTGCTCGCTCTTCCACTCGAGCAGCAGTTCCATCGGACCGCTGTCTGCCTCATGCAGGACGAAGCTCAATGCGCCGAGCTCGCGCGCCATTTTGCGCGCCTTCCGCGCAAAGTCCGACGGAGCGTCGCGCAGCTTTTGCAGGTATGAGGGAACGCTCAAGTCGATCTGCGGTGACGTGGCGGACGCCGTGACGTACGGGTCGAACTTTCCAGATGCGTCGACCAGATGATCGAAACGCCACACCGCGAGCTTCGCAGCGCGCATGAGCTCGCTCACGCTCCAGTCGCTGCCCGATGCGGCTATCACGCCGTGGTAATCGGAAAGCGGTCCGCCAACTGGCATGCCCCGGCCCCAACGATCGCGCTGATGCGGGAAGAAGCCCACAGGCCCGCCGTCGTTCTCGATCACGACGATCCGAACGTCGTCGCGGACACTACCGACCAGCTGCGTGAACTCAGGACAGAAGTACGGGCTGTCGAAACGAGCATCACCCCACTGGATCGAACGCCAAGCCGCCAGCAGCGCTGAATCCAACTCGTCCACCGCGATGAGCCGATAGGTAACGCTCATCTGGCAGCCGTAACGGCACGCTCAGCAGCAAAGGCCGCGGGATCGGCCGGAGCCGCTCGGAGCTGCGAGCGTTCAATGAATGTCGCAGCCTCATCCTGGACGCGGCTGTGATACATCGAAGCGATTGCGCCGGCGGGTCGCGTCGCCGTTACGGATACACGCCCGTTGGCGCGCCAGTGCACCGCGGCGCGGGCCGCGTCGCGGCGCAACAACGACGACGACCGCTTCAACACCGAGACCTCGAAAAGCGTACGCGACGCCTCGTGGAATATTATGCTCGCGATGAGTTACTTCAAGGTCGAGGGACCCTGCGCGGCGGAGGGCAGTGTGCCCTTTGGCCGCGCTCTGCTAGGCTGGTGCCCGAGGAGGCGCTCCGCCGCAAGGCTCAGGTCGAGGCCGCACAGCAGCGCCGCTCCGGTCGACCAGCGCTGCCCAACGACATTTCTACCGCGTCCTGGCGAGGAGCCGGTTGCTTTCACAGCCCTCTGGAGTTGCCCCCTGCACTAGAGGCCCTCACGCGACGACAACTCGATCGGTCGCTTCGCTGTCTGGAGCGAATGGTCCG
>VBCL01000346.1:0-3405 GCA_005888865.1 Betaproteobacteria bacterium
CGTCGTGGGCATGGCGGACGGATACGCGCAGGCGACGCACCACGCCGCGTTCGTCAATCTGCATTCTGCAGCGGGCGTGGGCCACGCGATGGGCAATATCTTTACCGCGTTCAGGAACCGCACGCCGCTTGTCATCACCGCGGGCCAGCAGGCGCGCTCGATCCTCCCATACGACCCGTTCCTGTTCTCGGCACAGGCCACCGAGCTTCCGAAGCCGTACGTCAAGTGGAGTTGCGAGCCGGCGCGCGCCGAGGATGTTCCGCGCGCCATCGCGCGTGCCTACTACCTCGCGATGCAGCCTCCGCGCGGACCCGTGCTGGTTTCGATTCCCGCCGACGATTGGGCGAAACCCTGCGACCCGGTGCCCGCGCGCGTCGTCAGCACCGGGATCCGGCCCGAACCGCGCGTGCTGGACGCGATCGGCGAAGCGCTCGATGCGGCACTGCGCCCGGCGTTCGTCGTCGGCGCGGCGGTCGATCGCGATGGCGCCTGGAGCGACGTGGTGCGGCTCGCCGAGCGGCACAACGCAACCGTCTGGGTGGCGCCGATGTCGGGCCGCTGCAGCTTCCCCGAAGATCACGCGCTCTTCGCCGGGTTCCTTCCCCCGTTGCGCGAGAAGATCGTGAGCCTTCTCGCAGGACACGACGTGATCTTCGCGCTCGGCGCGGCCGCGTTCACCTACCACGTCGAAGGCACCGGGCCGCACCTTCCCTCGGGCGCCCGACTGGTGCAATTGATCGACGATCCGAACATCGCAGCGTGGACGCCGGAGGGTACGTCCGCGGTCGGAAGCATTCGTCTCGGTGTGCTGGATCTGCTCGCGCGGGCACCGCCGCGTTCGCGCCAGCGGCCCGCCGCGCGTAGCCAACCGCCGCGCGTCGAGCCCTCGAGCCCGATGTCGGCAGCGTTCGTCATGCAAACGCTTGCCGAGGTCCGCGATCCCGCATCGATCATCGTGGAGGAGGCGCCAAGCTCGCGGTCTGCGATGCAGAGCTATCTGCCGATCGTGCGCAGCGAAACGTTCTACACGATGTGCAGCGGCGGCCTCGGGTACGCCATGCCGGCGGCCGTCGGCGTTGCGCTGGGCAAGCCCGGCGCGAAGGTCATCGGCCTGATCGGCGATGGCTCGAGCATGTACTCGATCCAGGCGCTGTGGAGCGCAGCTCAGCTCGCGCTGCCGATCACGTTCATCGTTCTCAAGAACCGGCGCTACGCCGCGTTGCAGGAGTTCGCGCCGACGTTCGGTTTCGCGCCCGACGAGCCGCTGGCGGGAACCGAGTTGCCCGATATCGACTTCGTGGCCCTCGCGCGTGGCCAGGGCTGCCGCGGGGTGAACGTGAACCGGGCGCAACAGTTGCGCGATGTGCTCATCGAAGCGCTGAAGGCGACCGTTCCAACGCTCGTGGAGGTCGACATCGCCTGACTCAGCGCCGCTGGTCGGTCAGTGTCCGGCTCCTAGGCTGAAATGACCGTCCTCGGGGTCAGAGATGCGTGTCCTCATCGAGCTTTCCGCCGCACCTTGGACAGTAGGTCGCGCGCGAGAACAAACCCGTACGAGGCACCGTGAAGCCACAGCGCGGGCAGAAGCGCGTGAGCTTGTAATTCAGGAACGAGATCAATATGACCGCGGGCACGGCGACATACAGCACTTCCGCCCGCTGGGATAATGCGTACGCGAAACAGACGAACAGCACTCCCGCGCCGGCGACGAGGACAAGGTGCCACTGCTTCTTGCGGTGATAGGAGCCGCGCCGGGAGAAGAGCCACAACCCGATGCCGAGGGCGAGCCAGACAGCAGCGAAAATCGGAAAAAGATCACTCGAGCGCACGGCTCATCCCGGTATTGCGAGCGTGCCCAAGGCGCTCTGCCCGCGCCAACGTCGCCGACGCGCCGCTCGCGCCGTCATTCATCGAGTCGGCTCCTGGCCATACATGTCCGACGAACGAGCGCCTTCGGTGATCCGAACATCGGCAATCCAGTTGCGCCTTCGGCGCGCGAGGCGAGATTCAACGTCTTCGCCTTCGAAGTTTGCGGCGCCCCGTCGAAGCCACGATGGCTCGATGTTCTCGAAAGCGTTCACGTTGACGACCGCATAGAGGTGGCCCGCGATCTCGCTGGTAACTACCGGCACCGCGCCGCAACGCGAGCAGACGTAAAACGTGGCCGTGCGAGTACCGAAGGCGTACTTCGACAAGAGCGCGGCATTGCCAACATCGACAGCGAGCGTGGCTCTTGGATTGGAGGTCCAGACGCCACCGTGCTTGGCGCAGAACGAGCAACCGCACGCGCGAGCAGGTATCTCGGGCGACTCGCCTTCCCAGTCAAGGTCGAAGGCGATATTGCCGCAGTGGCACTTGCCGGTGATAAGCATGCAAATCTCCGGGGCAACAGGCGCTTGACCGCCGGCTATGCAGGCGCTTTTTTCGGTACACGCTGCGCGGGGTCGTAGAAGAAGGTCTCCTCGGCGATGCGTTCGCCTTCCCAGCGCTGGTAGGCGAGCTCCTCCATGTGGGTCATCGTCCCATCCAGCCACTCGAAGTGAAATATCCATCGAATCACGACCTTGTCGCCGTTGACAAAAACAGGCCGGACGCATGTCGATGTCAAGGCCTTCGCCCTCGACAGGACGCGGCGTTCGTTCGCTGCGTGAGCATCGCGACCGACGCGCGGCGTGGACTGATTCTCTTGCATCGTAGCATCCACCGTGTAGAAGCCTTCGACGGCCTCTACGTGTGCGTTCTGCTCGACGAGCGCTATGAATCGTTCGAGCGTTTCAGCAGTCGGCATGGGCGTTTGGAAGGTATCTGATCGCCGCCGCGTATGTTCCCGGATGGCCGACGTCAGGTCGTGCCGCCAAGGTTCAACTCCACGAGCCGCGGCTTGATCGACGTACCGTAAACTGTAAGGCACCCGACAGATACTGGCAACTTGAAGCGACGAGGGCCGGCGCTGCCTGGATTGACGAATAGAACCCCTTCACGCATCTCGATGCTCGGACGATGCGAATGGCCGGAGATGACCGCGTGAAAGCCGGCGGCGGCCGGATCGAGGTCGAGTTCGGCGATATCGTGAATGACATAAAGGATCGCGGTACCGATCTCGAGGACGTCCGTCTCGGGAATATGCGATGCCCACGCTCCTTTGTCATTGTTGCCACGAACGGCAGTTGTCGGGGCGATCGCCGACAGTTCCTCGATGATCCCGGCGCGACCGATGTCTCCCGCATGAATGATGTAGTCGCTTCCTGCAAGGGCCGTTATTGCTTCGGGCCGAAGCAGGCCATGAGTGTCGGAGATCAGCCCGATCGTGAATTCTCGTTGCGGCACGAACGACCCCTGGCGAACGAGACGGTCCGGAGGCTAGGCGACCTTGCGTTGCGCAGACGGCCAGATCAGCGCCTGGGC
>VBCL01000346.1:3484-4713 GCA_005888865.1 Betaproteobacteria bacterium
ATAGAGGTCACGCGTCTTCGTCTTCCTTGTGGTTTCGCGCTACCCACCACGCCAGCAGTGCAAGCCCGATCGCCACGCTCGCGAGAAAGGTCCAGAACCAGGCGAACCCTTTTGCATCGGCTACTTCTGCCGGATCTGTAATGTTGCCTAGCGAGGTAAAGCCGGTAATTGCAACGATAAGGCATATGACCGCAAAAATTGCCGCAACAACCATCGTCGCCTGGATCGAGATTTTCAGATGTGCCTCCGCTTGTTGCCGCGAGGATGCCTAGCGAACCCGCTAGTCCGGTTGAGCGCGAGAGCTGTTCACAGGTATCGAACACCGAACCAGGCGCCGTAAAACCCCGCCACGAGTGCGCCGGCCAGCGCGAAGCGTGCGGCATTTTGATCGCCACCGAACAGGGATACAAGATGCTTGAGGGAGACCTCGAGCAGGGCGAAAAGGGGAACCATGAAGAATCCGGTCCAGGCAAACTTGTCGCTTGGCAGCTTCGCCGCAGCGATTGCACCCGCAACGGCACCCAGCGCCGCTGCAACGACAGTCGCAGCGCCACTACGCCAATTGACGGAGGCGTCGGTGGGTGGCTCGCGCGAGTTTGGCGGCTGATTGTCCATCCTGTGCGGCGACCCGAACCGTGGCGGGACTAGAAATCAATAACGAAAGGCGCGGCGAGCAGCAGGGCGCCGACGACGCAAAGCCATACCAGGCTATCGATGAAGTATGGATACGCACAAAGGAAAACGCCGGCGATCAGGGGTACGAACTTTGTTTGACGCCTGCCATAGGCGATATAAGCAACGCCGAGGGCGCCCGTGATCACACTGATCAGGAAAATGGTCACGGCCGGGTTCTTCGGTATATGCGCTTATGAGGCATGACCATTGTGAAACGTGGCGTTGCCGGCGACGACCCAGCCCGACAAGCCGTACGACGTCGCAATCCTCCAGACACGGCACCCGCGGGAAGCGAGCCAGGCGGCGGTAAGGTCAGCGGATCCGCGCCAGAACTGCGGCCAGCCCCACTGGGATTCGTGTGCGAAGTAGCCCTCGTTCTCGGTGAGGAACGTGTCAAGCGGCAGCTCTTCGGCAGCCAGGACAATGGCGGTATCGAGGTCGCGCTCGAAAAGATAACCCTCGACGTCGCTGAAAACCAGCTCGGAGGACCCGCGTCGATTCGAAGAGCTCTCCGGTGCCCTCAGAGAAAAGCGGATTGTCCGCCTTTCGCCATC
>VBCL01000347.1 GCA_005888865.1 Betaproteobacteria bacterium
GTTCGGGCAAGACCACGCAGATCCCGAAAATCTGTCTCGAGCAGGGGCGCGGCGTGCGTGGCCTCATCGGCCACACCCAGCCGCGGCGCATCGCCGCACGGAGTGTGGCCACGCGAATCGCCCAGGAGCTCGCGACACCGCTCGGCGCTGCGGTCGGGTTCAAGGTCCGCTTTACCGATCGCACCGGGCCCGATGCGTACATCAAGCTGATGACCGACGGCATCCTGCTTGCTGAGACGCAACGCGACCGGCTGCTCGCCGCCTACGACACGATCATCGTCGACGAAGCGCACGAGCGGAGCCTCAACATCGACTTTCTGCTCGGCTACCTCAAGGAGCTGCTGCCGCGCCGTCCGGACCTGAAGGTGATCGTCACCTCGGCCACACTCGACGCGGAGCGCTTCGCGCGCCACTTCGGCGATGGAGACCGGTCGGCGCCGGTGATCGAAGTGTCCGGACGCGCGTACCCGGTCGAGATCCGCCACCGCCCGCCGGCCGCCGACGAGGACGACGACGAGGACCCGCTGGAGCAGGCCGTCGTCGCCGCGGCGGAGGACCTCTGGCGCGAAGGTCCGGGCGATATCCTCGTCTTCCTCCCCGGCGAGCGCGAGATCCGGGAGACCGCCGATCTGGCGCGCGCGAGCTTCGCGCGCCGTCCATACGCGTCGCTGGTCGAGATTCTGCCTCTGTACGCGCGGCTCTCGGTCAACGAGCAGCAGCGTGTGTTCGCCCCGAGTCAGGGCCGGCGCATGGTGCTCGCGACCAACGTTGCCGAGACCTCGCTTACCGTGCCCGGCATCCGCTACGTGGTCGATTCGGGGTTGGCGCGCGTGCGCCGCTACTCCCTGCGCAACAAGGTCACGCTGCTGCAGATCGAGAAGATCGCCCAGTCCGCGGCAGCGCAGCGCGCCGGCCGCTGCGGCCGGGTCGCGGCGGGCATCTGCGTGCGGCTCTATTCCGAGGACGATTTCGCGGCGCGGCCGCGCTTTGGCGATCCCGAGATTCTGCGTTCCTCGCTGGCGGCGGTAATCCTGCGCATGGCGGCGCTCGACCTGCCCGAGGTCGCCGCGTTTCCCTTTCTCGATCCGCCCGGCACGCGCGCGATCGCCGATGGCTACCAGTTGCTGGAGGAGCTCTCCGCGGTCGACGCGGGGCGAAGGCTCACATCGCTTGGCCGGGAGCTCGCGCAACTTCCTGTCGACCCGCGGATCGGCCGGATCATCGTCGCCGGCCGCGAACTCGGTTGCCTCGCGGAGATCCTGGTGATCGCGGCCGCGCTGGCGGTGCCCGATCCGCGCGAGCGGCCGCTCGAAAAGCAGCAGGCGGCGGACCAGGCACACTTGCGCTTTCGCGACGAGCGATCCGATTTCCTGAGCCTGGTTGCGCTCTGGCAGTTCTTCGCCGATGCGCTCTCCGAGGGGCTGTCGCATCGCCGCCTGGTCGAGCGCTGCCGGGCGCACTTCGTGTCGTATCTGCGACTCGTCGAGTGGCGCGATCTCCATCACCAGCTCTCCGAGCAGGTGCGCGAGCTCGGCTGGCGCTGGCCGGAGGCGTTGCCTGACAAGATCGACGAAGCCCGTTACGCGCTGATTCATCGAGCGCTGCTTGCCGGGTTGCTGTCGAACATCGGCAACGCGTCCGATCCCGAGGAGCACTACCTCGGCGCGCGCGCGATCCGATTCTTCGTCCACCCGGGCTCGGGGCTGGCCAGAAAAAGGCCGAAATGGGTGCTCGCCGCCGAGCTGACCGAGACCACGCGTCTCTACGCGCGGTGCGCGGCGAAGATCGAGCCGGAGTGGGTCGAGGCGGCAGCCGGTGGGCTTGTCGACAAAACGTACTTCGATCCGCACTGGGACCGCGAGCGCGGAGAAGTCGTCGCGAGCGAGCGCGTCAGTCTGTTCGGTCTGACGCTGGTGCCGCGCCGGCGCGTTTCGTATGGCTCGCTCGCTCCGGCGATCGCGCGCGAAATGTTGTCCTCGGAATAGAGCCGCACGCAGATGCCCGCCGCGACCCGGGCGCCGTTCTTCGCGCACAATCACGCGCTGCGCGTCGAAGTCGCCGAGCTCGAGCACAAGGCGCGCCGCCAGGATGTGCTGGTCGACGATGAGGCGATCTATGCGTTCTACGCGGAGCGCATTCCAGAGGGGATCTGCACGACGGTCGCATTCGACCGCTGGAGGCGCGCCGCGGAGGCCGAAGAGCCGAAGCGCCTGTTCATGACCCGCGAGGCGCTGATGCGTCACGCCGCGCAGGGCGTCACCGAGGAGCAGTACCCCGAAGCCCTCGACATGGCCGGCGCGCGGCTGCCGCTCAAGTACCGCTTCGCGCCCGGGCACGCTCTGGACGGGCTGACCTTGACCGTTCCGCTTGCGCTCCTCAATCAGCTCGATGCGGCGCGCCTCTCCTGGCTCGTGCCAGGCATGGTGCGTGAGAAGGTCGGGTGGTATCTGAAGGCGCTGCCGAAGGCCTGGCGTAACCGCTTGACCCCACTTCCGGAGGTCGTGACCGCGTTCCTCGAGGACGAACCGCCCGCCGGCGAGTCTCTCCCGGACGCGCTGCGCAGGTTCGCCTCGACCCGTCTCGGTGCCCCGCTTCCGCCCGACGTCTGGGACGCGCAGTCGCTGCCGCCGCATCTTTGCGTCAACGTGACCGTGGTCGACGCATCAGATCGCGAGCTCGCGTCCGACCGCGACCTCGCAGCGCTCCGCGGCAAGCTCGGCGAGGCGGCGCAACTTACCTTCGCCGCGGCGGAGCCGGCATTCGAGCGCAAGGGCATCCGAACCTGGGATTTCGGTGAGCTGCCCGAGACGCTTTCGGTGGTTCGCGATGGCCGCAAGCTGACGGGCTACCCGGCGTTGGTCGACGAGCCCGATGGCGTGTCGCTCAGGCTTCTCGATACGCGAGCGGCTGCCGACGCCGCGACCCGGGCCGCGACCCTAACGCTCATGCGAGCGGAGCTGAAGGACGCGCTGCGGCGCTGGGAAAAAGGAGAGCCGGGCTTCCTCCAGGCCGCGCTCGCGCTCAAGTCGGCGGTCGCCACCGACGTGCTGCTCGCCGACGTGCTCGCCGCGGTGCGCGACCGCGCGTTCATCGGCGAGGATCCTCTGCCACGGACGGCACGGGCCTATGCCGACCAGGTCAAGCGTGCCCGGACGCGCCTGCCGGCGGTCGCGGAGTCGGCCTTTCGTCTCCTGTCCGAGATTGCCGTCGAATATCATGCGGTCTCACGACGCATCGCGGCGCTACCGAAGCCTCTGGCCCGGCTGGCGGCCGAGGCAGCTTCGCAGCGCGCCCGCCTGGTGTTCCCCGGCTTTTTCTCGGCGACGCCGTGGCGATCCCTGGTCCATCTGCCGCGTTACCTCAAGGCCCTCGATCGGCGGCTCGCCAAGTACCCGGAAAACGCCCAGCGTGACGCGAAACACGCCGAGGCGGTTGCCGCGCTCTGGCAGCGCTATTGGCAACGCGAGGAGGCCAATCGGGCGGCCGGCCGGCGCGAGCCCGCGCTTGATGCCTTTCGGTGGCTGATCGAGGAGCTTCGGGTCTCGCTCTTTGCCCAGGAGCTGCGCACGCCTTTCCCGGTGTCATACAAACGTCTCGAAAAAGCGTGGAAGGAGATTTCAGCCGGTTAGGCGGGCTTTTTTTGCATTGGCACCCCGAAAGCGCGCGTGATACAGTAACTTGGCGGCAGGAATTGAGAACTGAGGTTCAGGGCCAAAGGCGCCGGCTCCTGGAGCCCCGAGAGAGGTTGACTTGAGTCGCGGGGACCCATGTCGCTCAAGTTCCGTCGAGCGATCCGCGATGTCGTTCGCGGACGGCAGCCACGGGGACATTCGGGGATCCTGACTTAAGTGAACGCGATCACCACCGGCGAAGCGACAACCCGTCGCGCGATGCCACGGGAGATGGCGAAGATCCTGGATGACTGCCGGGATCTCGCGATCCACCGTTTGCTGCTCTCGTTCGCATCGATGCTCGATCACGTCAGCGACCACCTGATGGCGCGGGCGGGCAACTCCGACATTCGCGACGAGCAATTACTCTACCTCGACTCGCGCGAGGTGCTCAGGACCGAACGTCCGAGCCTGATGGCTGAATTCGAAAAGCAGCTGCGCCTGCAGGTCGACGCGGGCGTCAAGGGCGATCCGATCAAGAAAGCCGACTTCTCCTCCCTCGACGCACGCAAGCTCACGCTGGTCGACACCATCGCGATGGACGAGTCGATCGTCTCGGGAAACATCATCCGTGTGGTCGAGAACCTGTGCCACGACGAGCTCCTCGAGTTCAACCGCGCGGTTGGCTATCTGCTCGGGCGTCCGGAGATGGAGACCACGACCAATCCGCTCGCGCCCTCGGCGATCGTGCACGCCTTCACCGAGGCGCTGCGCTCGATCAAGGGCGACCAGCGGATCAAGTACACGATCCTGAAGGAGCTCAATCAGAGCTCGCTCGGGGACATCAATGCCATCTACGCGGATCTGAACCGGCATCTCGAAAGCCTGCACGTGGTGCCGCGGACGCACGCCAGTGTCCCGCACCGTGCCGCCGGCCGTCCGGGTGAGCGCAGGCCTGGAGCGGACGGGCAACCCGCCGCGCCGCAACCGCCGGACGCGGCCGCGGGCCCCGGTGGCGAGATCGACATGATGGCCGTGCTCCAGAGGCTGGCGAGCCGGGGGTTTGGGCTCACCCGACTCCGTCAGCCCGGAACCCCGCAGGGTATGCCCCCCGGCGGAATCCAAGTACCTTCGGCTGGGGCCGGAATGCTCGGCGGATTCCAGATGCCCGCGGGCGTTGACGGCGGCGCGCTGTCGGTCGGGCAGTTCGGTGGCCCGCGCATTCTGGTGACCCAGGAGCTCGGCGACGCTCTGTCGCGGCTGCAGCAAGGTGAAAGCGGGTTCGACGTCGGCGGGGTTCCGGTGCAGTTCGCCGGCGTGCCCGAAGGCATGCACAACGTTCTGCGCGACCTGCAGGAGTCGCCGCTCGGGGCCAAGGCCAATCAGCTCGAATCGATGACCATCGAGCTGGTGGCGATGCTGTTCGACTTCATCTTCGAAACCAAGGATCTGCCCGACAGCATGAAGGTGCTGATCGGTCGCCTGCAGATCCCGGTGCTGAAGGCGGCGATGCTCGACGGCGCGTTCTTCTCGAAGAAGTCGCATCCT
>VBCL01000348.1 GCA_005888865.1 Betaproteobacteria bacterium
CAGGATGAGGCTGATCAGCGCCGAGACGATCAGTCCTGAAGTGAGCGGGAAGTAGAAGGTAAAACCATCGCGCACGAACCGGAAGTCGCCGGGCAGCCGCCCGAATCCCAGCTTCGCGGCCCACGGCCAGGCGAGGCCCACCAGGACAAGGATGACACCGAGCGTGATCAGAAATCGCGGCATGTCGGTTCGCGCGACCCGGTGGCCGGAAAGCGCTGGGGCCTACCTGTTACGGACCGCCAGCAGGGCGCGTCGGCGCTCCAGGCTCTCCCTGGGCCAGTACCGCTCGCGATCGTAGTATTCCGGGACCGCGGGCATGCCCGGTGGAAGCATGACCCACGGTTGCTTCGACGCCGTGAAGATATGGATGTCCGGCGGCAGGCGATCCGGCTCCTCGAGCGTCCCGACCCGCACGAAGCGCACCGCATCGCCTGCGCCGGCGTAGTTGCTCCACAACGCAATGCGGCAGACGGGACAGCGGGCGATCTTCTGCCCCTTGCCGCTGTTCGACGGCGTATTGACGATTTCGGGCTCGCCTTCGAGCAACACCACGCGATCGGCTTCGATCATCGCGTTGAGCGCGAACGATGCCCCGGTCTCGCGCTGGCACCAGCGACAATGACAGCAGTGCACGAAAAGCGGCTTGCTCGTCATGCGATAGCGCACGGCGCCGCACGTGCATTTACCGTCCAGATAAAATGCCGGCTCGGAAGCCATCCTGGTCTCCTTGCGTCCGGTGGGTCCCGAGGAAAGTATAGCTCCCGGACGACACGCCGCCCATGCGCCTCACGATTGCGCCGGCTGCCGATAGATGAACGCGGTGACTGATGCAAGGAGCAGCGTCAGGACCCCGTCGAAGACGATCTGCTTCGCGACCGTGGCACCCGGCATCGGCTGAACCACGTAGTAGATGAGGTAGGTCGGAACGATCGTCAGCAACGCGACGGCTACGCCGAAGCGGATGCCCTGCGGCAGCCAGGGCTTGGCTTCGGCGCCTCGCGCATAGATCCAGACCAGGGCTCCGGAAAGGAGCACGTGCGCGAGGATCATCAGCGGCATGTATTTTTGTGCGTCGGCTTCCGACCGGAAGAGGTTCGTGAGCTTCGAGTAGTCGTCGTGCAGCAGCACACCGTGCACGACGAAGCTTCCGGCAAACCAGACGATGAATATCACGATCCAGGCGATGATGAATTTCTTGTTCATGTTTCCTCCTTGGTCTTTTCAACCGCGCTTCTGTTCAACGATGACTGCCGGGCACCTGATTCTCTCGTCCACGAGGAGCCCCGGCATCTTCGTGCGCGATGCGGCAGGATTTATTCGTTGGGGAACGACCCGCGCCCTTCGGGCAATTGCTTCTCCCACTCGCGGCCGTCGAATGGCTTCACCTCGATGCCTTCCACCGTCCCCGGATCGAGACAGCGAGCGTTGACGCTGTAACCATCCGGGTGCGACCGCGGCACGTAGAACGATTTGATGCCACAGGTGGCGCAGAAAAGGTGCTTCGCAGTTCCGGTGTTGAACGTGTAGGTCGTGAGGGATTCCTCACCCTGGAGCAATCGAAAGCGCGACTTGGGCACGATGAGGTGCAGAAATCCCGACTTGGAGCAGATGGAGCAATTGCAGTCGGCGACTTCGAGCCGAGCCGGCGCGAGCACCTCGAATCGCACCCGGCCGCAATGACAACCACCTTTGTGCAGGACCATGGCCATACCTATGGACGATAATGGAGTGTAGTCACCGCGCGGGCTTGATGTTGACCAGGACGTTCGTCGCAAAAATGGCGAGCCCGATGAGCACGACGCTGGCCGAGGCCGCCACGACCGGCACGAGCGCCTCACGACCGGTAAGCAACAGACCGAGCGTGACCATGAACACCGGCAGGCCGAGATTGTGCAGCCAGAAATGGATGCGGGCCAGGCGAGTGGTCGAGGCCGCCGGGTACAAGTGGTAGACTACCCCCGCGAGCGCCAGCGACGCCCAGCCAAGCAGCAACAGATGGGCGTGGACCGGGATCAGCGCAAAGTTCTGCGCGATACCCATGCCCAAGCCGAGAAGTGCACCGATGAGAAGATAGACGACGGCGATCTTGAGGAATCTCAATCCCATGCGAAGGCTCCTTGGTCGAAAGTTGAGCATCTGGAAAATTGCGGCAACCAGTGATTTCTTGAAATCATCGTCGCTCGGTCAGGGCGCACCGACGACGCGGCGCTATTCGGAGCCGCGCGCAGTGACGGCGGGGGTGGCGCTCGGAGCAGAATCCGCCCGCCGCTCGGCACGGACCAACGAATCCAGGTAGGTGATCCTGTTATTCGCGAGGAGCTGGCGAAATTGCGCGTGCCCGGCTTTTTCACTCGCCTGCGCCTGCGCAAGCTCCGACTCGTAGGAAGTGGCGCGGCTGAGACGAAACAGCTTGTCGAGATCCTCGCGAGGCGGCGCTGGCCGCGGGCTCGAATCGCGGTCGTAATGCCGCAGCAACAGTTGCAGGGCCAGCTCGATGCTGGGCTGCCGGTCGCACAGGTCGAACGACAGGTGAAGCGAGTACGGCGAGAGCGTTTCGACTCGGTGCGGCGTGAAGTTGCGCAGATACAGGACGTCGCCGGGCCGCATCAAGACCTCGCTCTCGACCGGTCCCATCTGCATGTCCTCCAGATCGGCCAGATTAATGCGGCGCGGGGGCTGGCGTCGATAGAGTCGCCAGCATTTCTCGCCGGCGAGATGAATGACCAGCACGTCGTCGGTATCCAGATGGCCGCGATAGGCTTCGTTGCCGCGCTGCGAGAAGAACACCGTCGCGTTGGAAAACGTCGCGACATGAGCCCGGTCGAGCGCGGCGGCCAATGCATTGATCTCGGGCTCGAGGATGTCGAGCCCTTCGAGAACGCAAGCAGCGCCTTTCTCCAGATGCTGCTGCAGCACGTTGAGATCGACGAATTCGATCTTTCTCTTCTGGACGGTCTTGTAGACGCGCGCCTCCGCCAGATCCACGGGCTTGCCGGCCTGGAAGAGATTCAGGTAGTTGAGATCGAGCAGTGGATTGTTGAGGTGGCGGCGCAAATGCTCGATCGAAAACAGCTGCTGATCGGGCACCAGATTCGGGCGGTAGACGTGAGTGACGTCAGACGGTGCGGCGAGCCCCTCTTTGAAATAGAAGTCGCGAATGCGTCGCTGGACAGGCGAGAGTTCCATCGAAGGTCACCGAAACCGGTGTTGAGAGCCGTTACGTGCGATGCCAGATGCTC
>VBCL01000059.1 GCA_005888865.1 Betaproteobacteria bacterium
CGACATGGCGCGGGTCAAGGCGCGCAAGGACGCGGTGGTCGGCCAATCGAATCAGGGTGTCACCGGCTGGATCAACAGGACTGCCAACCTGACGTTGGTCCCGGGTCAGGCGCGATTCGAGGGCCCGCGCAGGATCCGCGTCAACGGCACGCTGCTCGAGGCGGAGCAGATCTTCATCAACGTCGGCGGTCGCGCGACGATTCCCGACATGCCCGGGCTGGCCGAGGTGCCGTATCTCACCAACACCAGCATGATGGAAGTCGATTTTCTTCCCGAGCATCTGCTCGTGATCGGCGGAAGCTACATCGGCCTGGAATTCGCGCAGATGTACCGCCGCTTCGGCAGCCGTGTCACCGTGATCGAAATGGCGCCGCGGCTGATCGCCCGCGAAGACGAAGAAGTCTCGGCTGCGGTTCAATCGATCCTGGAAGGCGAGGGCATCGCGTTCCGGCTCAATGCCGAGTGCCTGAGCATGAGCAGACACGGCGACGGGGTTGCTGTCCACGTGAGCTGTGAGCGAGAGCCGCGCAACATTGTAGGCTCGCATGTGCTGCTCGCGGTCGGACGCGTACCCAACACCGATGACCTGGGCCTCGAAGAGGCAGGCATCAAAACCGATGCACATGGCTACATCACGGTTGACGACGAGCTTCGGACGAGCGTTCCCGGCGTCTGGGCGCTGGGCGATGTGAACGGGCGCGGTGCATTCACGCACACTTCGTACAACGACTACGAGATCGTCGCCGCCAACCTCCTGGACAACGATCGTCGTCGCGTGTCGGACCGTATTCTCGCCTACGCCCTTTTTGTCGATCCGCCGCTGGGGCGAGTCGGCATGACCGAACGCGAGGTTCGGGCATCCGGTCGCAAGGCGCTTGTCGGCAAGATGATGATGACCCGTGTGGGCCGCGCCCGCGAGCGCAGCGAGACGCAGGGCTTCATGCAGATTCTGGTCGACGCCGAGACGAAGCACATCCTCGGTGCGTCGATGCTCGGCACCGAAGGCGACGAGGCGATCCATTGCATCCTCGAGGTGATGGCCGCGGGAGCGCCGTATACAGCCATGCAGCGGACGATGCATATTCACCCCACCGTGTCGGAGCTGATCCCGACGCTCCTCGGCGACCTCAGGCCGCTCTCTTGAGACGCCAGGCGGATTGCCGCGTAAGTATTGAGCGACGCTTCCGACTACCAACGCAGGCGACGTCATAACCAATCCCTGGGCAAGACCCGCCAAATCGAGACGCGATCAACTCAAGGAGAAATGACATGTCTACATTCAATCCGAGCCGCACACGCGCGGTCCAGTCCCTTCTACTCGCAGGCCTGCTCTCACTCGCCGCGGCTCCGGTCCTCGCCGGCGAATGCCCCGCCGACAAGGTCGGCGCCAACTCGCTTCCGGGTGCGGCGACTGCACCGGTCGGCGTGACCGAAGCAGAGCTCACGTCGATCGACCTGTCGAAGGAGAGCGTCAACCTGCCGCAGCGCCGGCTGCGCTATCGTCACATGGAAATCGCGCCCGGCGGCGTGGTGCCTTTGCACGATCACTCGGACCGTCCTGCGCTGATCATGGTCAACCAGGGCAAGATTTTCGAATACAGCAGCAAGTGCACGGTGCCGATCGTGCATCAGGCGGGCGAGATCGCGCGCGAATCCAACGGTCTCAAGCACTGGTGGAAAAACGAGGGCAACCAGACCGTCATCCTGACGATCGCCGATATCGTCAACGACAAGAAACCGGACACGATGGCGCAGCACATGTAAGCAGTGTCAGCTGCACGGTTGACCCGGTGTGTGAGGCCGGGTCACTCGCGGGGTACGCGGTCAACGCGTGCCCCGCGCTCGCAACGATGGTTCCCGTTCGTGGTGCGCCTGTCGAACCAGGAAGCGCGCGCCCGCCAGAGTGAACTTCCCTTCTCTGCGTGACCGCCGGCCTTCGACTCGATCAATAGAGAGCTGGGCGCTTAGGGAACGTCTGAACAAGTCGCACCGTCGCGGCCACGCGGGACTTTTCAGAGGTTCCTCAGTGCGCCCACCGCAGCCGCGTGTAATCGAAGCCCTCTACGGGCGGCGGCTTGACGACGGTGAAGTAGGGCGACACATCGAAGTCGCGCGGGGCAAACAGGCTGAAATGATGCGCTTCCCAGGCCTCCTCGACGCAATCGTCGAGCCGGTCGGGTGGCGCTTCACGACACGGAACCATCCGCCGCGTGGCGAGAATTGGGTAACGCACACTCTGAAAGGCCTCGGCTATCAACGACGAGCAGATGGTGCGCGTCGGCTCGCCGCTGCCGATCGCGCGCAAGCCGCGTTTCAAGGTCTCCACGACGGGATGCCGCGAGAGGCGGTGACGCGCGAGGTCGATGACATTCTTGAGGTCGTAGTCGTGACCGACCCGTCCGAGGGCATGTGCCACGACGCGCTCACGATCGTCCGGGCGGAGGCTGATCGGGCGGCAGATGCGGGTATGGAAGTTTCTGTACTTCGACAGCGGCGACATGATGACGCCCTGGGAGAGCTCAGCCTCGACAAGGACTGGCGGATCGTTGGCCGCATTGTCCTGTTCCTCCGGCCGCGGACCGACGTAGAGCGCGACGTGCGACCAGGTTGACTGCGTGATGTACTTGATCACCGAGCTGATGCGCAGGTTGCCTTCGACGAGCAGCACATCTCCGGGTTGGAGTACCGCCCGGAGCTGATCTGCAGAGTACGCCGCCGGAGGCTCGAATCCCTCGATCGGCCGATTCAGGTACTGGGCGAACCAATGGGTCAACCGGTCCGCCAATGTGCCGTTTGTACTCATGGCGCTCCTCCTGCGTGCTCTGTGCTCCGCCGAACTCGGATTTTCGAGTGACGTCGTCCGGTCACGTGCGTTGGTCGGCATCCTGCGGCGGACTTTACAGACCCTCGGTCGACCTCGAGCGATCGACGACGAGCCCGCCGCTGCTCGACTTCGCCGCGCGTCACGATGTAAGCAATGCACGGCCCCTTCGACTACCAGCGAACGCATCGTAACCAAAAGGAGTCGTTCATGATCACGCGAATCAGCAGTCTGGGAAGCGCCGCAATGGTTGCATTCGCGATGGCGTCGTTTGCGCCCGCCATCGTTTCCGCTCAGCCCGTCGGGCCGGCCGTGCCTCAAAGCGGCATCGTCACGGCGAAGAGCGCGTACGCGATGACGGAAACCATCACCCGCCTCAAAAAGGACATCGCCGACAAGGGCATCAAGTTCTTCATCGAAGTCGATCAGTCCAAGCTCGCCGCCGACGCGGGCATCACCGTGCGTCCCTCGACGCTGCTGATCTTCGGTAATCCGCCCCTGGGAACGCTGTTCATCGCGGCCAATCCGCTGGCCGGACTGGACTGGCCGGTACGCCTGCTGGTGTTCCAGGACGAGAAGGGCGAGGTGTGGACCGCGTATACGGATTTCGGCTACATCGCGCGCCGCCACGAGATCAAGGGAATGGACGTGGCGGCCTTCGACAAGGCGTCCGGTGTGATTGCGTCGATCACTTCGAGCGTTTCGGCCAAGACCTCGAGTGCTTCGGCCAGGTAGGCGCGAAGGCATTGGCTTTCAAGCGGCGCAACGGTCATGTATCGTAGCGAAGAACATCGTGGCTGATCCGCTTCCACAACCCGTCGCAACGCCGCGGCAACGCGGGACGGGTTGTGGGGTTTCTCGAGCGGCGCGCGCCGTCAAGGCTAAGTCGACGGAGGGAACGGACTGCCTCTCATGCAAGAAGCCAATGTACTAAAGACGCTCCACGCAAAGCTTGCCGGAACGCAGGCCATCGTATTCTTTCTGCTTGGCGCTGTTTTTCTCCTGGTGACCGAGCGCATTTTCGAGGGCCGTCGGTTTCTGGAGTTGGCGACCGATCTCGTCATTGGCGCCGTATTGTTCTCCCTGCTGGCCGGGCTGCTGATATTTCAGTTGTTGACCAGGCGCTTGCGCGCGCTCACGGCTGCAGTCGACCGCTTTCGTGAGGGTGGGTTCGTGCAGCCCATACGCCTGAAGTCCGTCAACCCGAAGGGTGACGACATCGACAAGCTCGGCGTTGCGGTTCAAGAAATGTCGGAGCGCATCGCGCAGCAACTCGAGCTGCTGGCGCACATCGATGTAAGGCGACGCGAGTTACTCGCCAATGTTTCGCATGATCTCCGCACCCCTCTGGCCTCGATGCAAGGCTATCTCGAAACGCTGCTATTGAGGCACGGCACGATCCCGCCAGAGGAAGAACGTGGCTATCTCGAGGTCGCGGCGAAGCACAGTGAGCGTCTCGGTCAACTGATCCGCGATCTGTTCCAGCTCACGAAGCTCGAGGCGCGTGAAGTCAAGCCGCAATGCGAAGACTTTCCGATAGCGGAATTGGTTCAGGACGTGATGCAGAAATTCGAGCTCACCGCCGGCAAGCGTGGGGTGCGTCTTGATAGCCGGCTACCGCAGCAACACGTCCAAGTGCACGCGGATATCGGAATGATCGAAAGCGTGCTCGAGAATCTCATGGAAAACGCAATTCGTCACACCCCTGCCGGGGGTGTGATTCTGCTGGAAGTAACGTCAACGCTGGACCGCGCGACAATACGCGTTATTGATACCGGTCGAGGCATTCCGGACAATGAGCTTCCGAACATATTCGACCGTTATTATCATGTCGATCGAGGTGAGATGAGCGACATCGGGCGCACCGGGCTTGGGCTTGCCATCACCCGTCACGTCGTCGAGCTCCACGGGGGGGCGATCGCCGTGGAGAGCGTGCTGGGCAAGGGCACTACGTTCAGTTTCGATCTACCCGTGCACCCTTAGGGAACCTCTGAACAAGTCGCACATGAGCCGCGTTTCTGGCGCAATGGTCTCAGATGCTAGGCGTCGCGGCGCAGCGAATAGCTTGGCCTATTCGCAAGCCGCGCAACAACGCAGATGAGTGCCATTGCGCCGAAACCCGAAGGGACGGGGCTTTCCGGGCGATCTGCATTGTCGCGCCGCTCGCCCGTGGGGCCTGCCACGGGCGTCGCGTCGCTTCGCGCATCTCATCCCGGAAAGCCTCCGTCGCGGCCACGCGGGACTTATTCAGAGGTTCCTTGGCCGCCAGGTTCCCTAACGCGGCGCCTGCGAGCCTTCGAGCTTCTGCCGCAACAGCATGCGTTCGAGCTCGGCCGCCGCCCGAACCGAGAAAATTCTGAAGAGCGCGAGGTGTGGCAGATCCTGACGCATCGCCTTGCCGTCCATACATGCGAAGTGGCCGATGATCTTGCCAGTGGAATCGAACATCGGAACTCCGATGTAGCTGTCTCGATCGAATTCCTTTTCTAGCGGCCAGATGTCGCACACGCCAGTGGGCGCATACACGATCTCCTTGCGCTCTATTACGGCGCCGCAGGAGGTTCCCGCAAGGTCGTATTCGAAATTGTCAAAGAACTTGCCGTTCGAATAATAAACGAGCGTCTGCGCGCGAGTCGGCGGGTCACCCACGCAGTAACAGACCAGGTTATCGCGGGTCCCGAGAATCGAAGACAGGCTTTGCATCAATGCCCTGTAAAAGTCCGCCCCGGAGACCGACGACAGCGCTTCAGCCGCCTCGATCAGGGCGTGCTCGATCTGCTTGCGTCCGTGGATATCGTTGTCCATGACGATAAGACGATAAGGCTTGCCATTCGCATGCCGGATCGCAGTGCCGCGCGAATGGACCCAGCGGTAATATCCGTCGCTATGGCGCAGCCGATACTCTTCGTCGAAATGTGGTGTCCTGCCCTGGATGTGATCGTCGAGGCGAAGTACCACGGACGCACCCTCCTCGGGATGCAGCAGGTTCCGCCAATCCGCGATGTGTGCCAGCGGCGCATGCAAGTGGCCCACCATGGCCTTCCAGCGCACCGAAAAGTCGGCTGTATCGGTCTTCAGGTCCCATTCCCAAATGCCGTCGTTGGCGCGTTCGACGGTCAGCGCATAGCGATCCTCGAGCTCGCGCACGCTCTGTTCCAGCGCCTTGCGGCGGCCCTGCTCTTCGAGGAGCGTCGCGTCGTATTCCTGCATGCGATCCCGCAGTTGATTGAGCCCCACCGCGAGTTGCCGAATCGTCAGAGGGGGCGTTCCGACCGACGCGCCCAAAAAACGGCTTTGGGCCAACTCATGCGCCGCGGCGAGGAGGCCGTGCAGCGGTCGCAGCACGACCAGCTCTACGTTGGTCGCCATGACGCCTAGCAGCACCACCAGAAATATCAGGAAGACACCGGGTGCCACCGAACCCGCGGGCGCGATGGCGATCGTGTAGATGCCCCAGGCGAGGACAAGGACTCCAAGGGGAAACAGAAGTTTCGCACGCAGGCCGACCATCGTTGCGCCCTCCAAGTTTGTCCGCGACACAGCTCAGTGGTTCTTCGACACCAGCTCGTTGAACTTGTAACCCACGCCCCATACGGTTTGCATCAGCTGCGGATCCCCCGGGTCGCGCTCGATCTTCGCCCGCAGCCGGTTGATGTGGGAATTGACAGTGTGCTCGTAGCCGGTGTGACTGTAGCCCCAGACGTGATTGAGCAGCTGCTCGCGGCTGTAGACGCGCCCGGGATTCTGCACGAAGAACAGCAGCAGGTCGAATTCCTTGGCGGTGAGCTCCACCGGTTTGTCATCCACGCGCACTGCGCGGGAATTGGTGTCGATACGGAGCGGTCCCGCAACGAGGATCTCGCCGGCGCTCGCAACGGCCCCCGTCTGCAGCTTTTCCATGCGCCGAAAGATCGCCTTGACCCGCGCCACGAGCTCCAGTACGGAAAACGGCTTGGTCAGATAGTCGTCTGCTCCCATCTCCAGCCCGAGCACCCGTTCCAGCTCGCTGGACTTGGCGGTCAGCATGAGCAACGGCGTGTAGTTGGTCCGGGCGCGCAGCCGTCGCGTGATCTCCAACCCGTCGATGCCCGGCAACATCAGATCGAGGATGATGAGATCGTAGGAACCACTCTCGGCTTCGGCGAGCCCGACCGTGCCATCATGGACGAGCTTGACGCGGCAGTGCAATTCCTCGACGTGGATCTTGACGAGCTGCGCGATGTCCCGGTCATCTTCGATGACCAAAACACTCCGCGACATGGCTATACCCTCCACTTACCAGGTGCAGCCTTGAATGATCGCACGAGTTTTGGGGTTTTGCGTCAAAGCATCTCAGGTGCGGCCGCGCTGCCCGACTTGGATCGGCGAGGTGAGGAGTCAGTCTGTTCGGGAGCGCGATTTTCCTCCCTCAGGAACCAGCGCTTCTCCAGGGACTCCCTGAGGCTCATGCGGGCGCGATAGAGCATTACCCAGCAGTTGGATTCCGAAATACCCAGCTCTTCACAGATTTCTTCAGTGCTCTGCCCTTCCACCTCGCGCAGGTAGAACGCGCGGGCCGTGGCGGCGGGCAGGGCGGCGAGACAACGATCCAGCAGTTCGCGGAATTGCTGGTTCTCCAACGACTGTTCCGGATTTGGCCATGCCGACGGCGGCGTGACCCATCCGCCGCCGGAATCGAAGAGAGCGTCGGTCGTGTCTTCGTAGTCGCTTTCCATGTCGACATTTCGCGTGGCGCCGGTGCGGAGCGGATTGCGCGCCTCCCGCCGCTGCCAGTCGACGATCTTGTGCTTCAGAATGCCCGTCAGCCACGTTCGCAGCGCGGAGTCGCCGCGGAACGTCGCTTTCCCCTCGAGCGCGGCCATGAGCGTTTCCTGCACGACTTCGTCCGCCGTGTCGGTGCGGCGCAACTTGGAAAGAGCGTAGCGGTAAAGGTAGGGACGGTGCAGCGCCACCGTCTCGGATTGCGCATGAACTAGACTCTTCACCGGCATCTCCCTTGGATGTTGTGGACCGGCCCTGGGGGCGGAGAGCTCGGGAGCCTGCCGCCGACGCGGTGGCGATTCACTTGCCCCGCATGTCGACATTCTTGCCGGAAGATGTCACGCAAATCTCACGCATCGGTCAATTGTTTCTAACTTCGCGAGGGAGCGCTGAGGCGGGGAGGGCGCGAGGAGGCCGGTCGAATCGCCTCGGTCGCCGCCATCCAGGGCGGCATGAGGGGCCTACCTGCGGTCGGGAACGAACGGACTCGCACGGTGCGACCTGAAGCGGTACCCCCTTCGACGAAGCTCAGGACCTGCCCTGAGCTGGCGAAGGGAAGGCTTCGACGGGCTCAGGCGAACGGGTAACTTGTGCAGCGTTTCCTTACAGCTGTTGTTCCGGCACGAACGGGGCGAGCAGCATGTTCTGGAAGCGCATCAGGGGCGTGACGTCAGGCTCCTCGGAGAGCACGACGTCGCCCTCGTCGTCCATGGTCAGCCACTCGAGGTTCTGGCCGTCGGGCGCGAACCGCAACCGGTAGGCACTCTGCAGCTTGCTGATGTGGATGACGCGCAGGACCTCGCGTGCGAGCTGCGGTGCCTCGGCGATGATGCCGAGCTCCGTGTTCTTGCTGGCCGATCGCGGATCGAGGTTCATCGAGCCGATGAAGACCTTTGTCCCATCGAAGACCGCGGTCTTGGCGTGCAGGCGGCCGACCGACATTCCGGGGAACATGAGCCGTTTGTTGCGCAGGATGCGCGTCGGGCTGAGCTCGTAGAGGTCCACGCCGGTCTTGAGCAATTCGGTCCGGTAGCGCGCGTAGCCGGTATGAACCAGGGGCTCGTCGTTCGATGCGAGCGAGTTGGTGAGGATCGTGACTTTGACATTGTGCTTTCGCAATTCGCTGAAGGCCGCGACACCCCTCGGTCCCGGGATGAAGTACGGTGACGAGATGACGACCTCGGTGCTCGAGGCCATGACCATGTCCATGACGTTCATCGAGACGCTCATCGATCGCGCCATCTCGTCCGTGGTCGCGGTGACCTTGGCCGGGGAGTCGGCAAACGCCGTCGCCTTGCCCCAGATGAGGCCGACGCGTCCGGCATCCAGATCCTCGCTGATCGGGCCGTAACCGAGGATGTCGACCGGAGGCAGTGTGAGCGACATCATCTGCTCGCCCTCGTCGACCCGGCGATTGAAGTCCCGCTGCAGCTCTTCGCGACCGAGGTCGGTATGGATGATCGACTGGACAGGATAGACTTGCGGGCTGTTCCAGTAGGTGTCGAAGAGCGCGGTGAGCTGCGGGACGACCGCGCCCACGATGAACGCGTCCATGTCGACGAAATTGTCGGTCATGCTGCGCATGAAATACTCGTCGGCGATGTTGCGGCCTCCTGCCACCACCATCGTGCCATCGGCGATGAAAAGTTTGTTGTGCATGCGATGGTTGAGCCTTCCGAAATCCGCGAGCGAAGCGGTGTATTTACCGAGCAGGCTCTCCCGACCGCAGCAGAACGGATTGAACAGGCGCACCTCGACGTTCGGAAATGCAGAGATACCGATGAATAAGGGATCGCCGCCGGAGGTATAGAGGTCGTCGACCAGCAGGCGGACGCGCACACCGCGGAGCGCGGCGTCGCGCAACTGGCGCAGCAGCAGCCGTCCGGTATCGTCGTTCTGGATGAGGTAATACTGGAGATCGAGCGAATGCTTAGCTCGGCGCGCCAGCTGAATCCGCGTATCCAGCGCGTAAACACCCACCGGCATCAAGCGGAATCCCGACAATTCCGGTGCGGGAATCGATGCCTGCGCAATCTGGACCAGCGGGCTGTCAGGCGATGGCTTCAGCGCCGACGAAGCAGGTGGCTCGCCTCGTTGCGGCAGTGAGCCGCACCCCGCGAGAAGGGTCGTCGCCAGAAGCGCTAAAATGAACGGGTTCGTCCGGACGGAGGTTTTCATGCCACGGCTCCTTGCTTGCGCGGTCATCGCTCTTTTCGTTTCGTATCCCGCCACTGCCGCGCTCGACATCGGCGATCGTGCGCCTGACTTCACCACTGAAGCTGCGCTTGCGGGCTCAGTTTACCGCTACTCTCTCGGCGACTCCCTGCGCAAAGGCCCCGTCGTCGTCTACTTCTTTCCCGCCGCATACTCGGAAGGCTGCTCGATCGAGGCGCACTACTTCGCCGAGGCGGTGGCGCAGTTCAACGCCCTCGGTGCAACCGTTGTCGGCGTCTCGGGCGACGACATCGAGACGCTGTCCAAATTCTCCGTCCAGGCTTGTCAAAACCGCTTTCCGGTGGCCTCGGACCAGAACCAGAGCGTCATGAAGGCGTTCGACGCCGTCATGCAGACCCGACCCGAATACGCGAATCGAATCTCGTACGTCATCGCGCCCGACGGCTCGATCATCTATCACTACATGAGCCTCAATCCAACCAAGCATGTGGAAAAGACGCTCGCCGCGCTCAAGAGCTGGGCCGAGAGCAAGGGTAAGAAATAGGGCACGAACGGATCACCCATTCGGCACCACGGGCTCTGCGGCTCGCTGCCACGGCCAGCGGCCTTCGAGCTCCAGCGCCAGACTCCAGCTCAGGAATGTTCGGATAGCGACGATCATGGCCAGGATCGTGACGCTGTCCATCGTC
The DNA here is from genome assembly GCA_005888865.1 of Betaproteobacteria bacterium. Classification (GTDB taxonomy): domain Bacteria; phylum Pseudomonadota; class Gammaproteobacteria; order Burkholderiales; family Casimicrobiaceae; genus PALSA-1003. The sequence continues at coordinate 10,447 of VBCL01000059.1, forward strand.
GGCGTGAACGCCACGGTGCGCACGATGTCCGCTGCGACCAGCACCTCGAGCCCAAGCAGAATGGCGCGGCCGAGGTCCTGGCGGTACCGCTGGTAGCGGGGTGGATCGATCCTCTTAGGCGCGACAAGATAGCGGACGCTTGCGACCAGGAGCCCGCCGACGATAAGGGCTACGCCGGCGATTTCCGCGGCGCTACCGGCGAGCTCGACGAATTCCCGGGTCTGCATGGCGCGGCCCGTTTCGTGGCGACTTTAGACGCCTTGCGCGGCGAGTGTTGCCGGCGCGGACATCTTCAATCGAAGCGCGAGCACCGCGGCAAGTCCGAGCGCGACGCCGATGCCCGCGACGCAGGCAGGCCACCCGAAGCGATCGAACAGTTGACCAAGGACGATGCTGCCGACGATGCCGCCGAAGAAATAGCAGGCGAGATAGATGCCGCTCGCCGAGCCGCGATCGCTGGTCGCCGCGCGGCCGACGAATCCGGTCGCGGTGGCCTGCGCGAAGAAGGTCCCCACGCCAACCAGCATCAGGCCGGCCATGACCGCGACGAGATTCGGCAGCAGCAGCAGCGGCAGGCCGGCACCGGCGAGCGCCAGTGCGCCCCAGAATGTCGGCTGTGTGCCGAAGCGTTCCACCGCGCGTCCCGCCAGCGGGGTCGTGAAGATCGACGGCAGGAACACGAAGTACACGAACCCGACCGCCATCCTGCTGAGCGCCAGGGGCTCGCGCACGAGCACGAAGTTGACGTACGTGAACGTGCCGATGAATGCGAACAAGATCAGGAACCCGATGCCGAAACTCGCCCGCAATGGCGCGTTGCGCATATGCTCCGCCCAGAACGAGAACGGCGAACGCAGGGGCGCCGAAGTGGCCGCCATCGGTCGGGTCCGGCCGAGCGTGAAATAGACCAGAACGGCTCCGGCGAGATTGAGCCCGGCAAATACGAGGAAATTTCCGGCCAGACCCAGATGGTCGGTCAGCCCCGCCGACATCAGGCGCCCGACCAGGTTACTCGCGACATTGCCCGTGATATACGCGGCGAACGCGCCGGCCGTATCGACGGCGCCGCAAGTCTCCGCGAGGTAGGACAGGGTCAGCGCGAAGGCGGTGGACATGCACAGCCCCTGCATCACGCGCAGCACGGTGAAGGTGGTGAGGTCGGGCGCGACGGCAAGCAATGCCGTCGGGATCGAGAGCAAGGTCAGGCTGACCAGGATCCCACGTCGGCGGTCGATGCGGTTGCTGAAAAACGCGACGGCCAGTCCGGCAACGGCCATGCCGATGGTGCTCGCATTGACGGCGAAGCCGATGGCCGCAGGCGTGACCTTATACGCCTTGGCGAGCGATGGCAGGATAGCCTGGGTCGCGAAGAGGTCGACGACGGTGAGAAAAGCGGTCAGGCCGATGACGAACGAGCGCAAGAGTGCGCCCGTTGGTTGACTCTCGGGCCGGTCCTCCAGGACAACTCGGGCGCTGCTCATCATGATCGATCCTCATCCCATTTCAGGTACCGATTCGTCGTCGCGACGGCTGCTGCCTTACGACGGACGCGCCGATCG
>VBCL01000366.1 GCA_005888865.1 Betaproteobacteria bacterium
CACTTGCGCGTGATCGACCGCGGCTGGCAGCCTTGCGCCGACACCTGCGCGCTGAGCCGGACAAGCTGCCATTGTTCGACTCACCGCACTTTACGCGCGGTCTCGAAGCGGCCTACCGGCGCATGTGGAAGCAGTTTTCGGAAGGCAAGGCGCCGGAGGCATTCGATGTGCACGAAGATTGACGCTGGCAGCCATACGAACGATCGTTTCCTGACCGCGTGGCCACAGATCATGAACAAGGAGAAGCAGCTCATGTCATCGATATCGAAGATTCTCGGCGGGATGGCCCTGGCCACTGCGCTATGGTCGCCGGCGCATTCACAAGGGTTGGTCACCGAGAGGAATATCTCCCTTGGCATGGCGCAGACGATTGCCAACGCTGCGATGGACAAGTGCAAGGAGCTGGGCTTCAGGGTCTCGGTGACGGTGGTCGACCGCGCCGGCCTGCCCATCGTTATGCTGCGCGGAGACGGCGCGGGTTTGCATACGCCCGAGGGCAGCGACCGGAAGGCTTATACTGCGCGCACGTTCCGCGCGCCGTCGGCCGATTTCGTCAAACGGATGCTCAACGATCCGACGGCGGCCGGCTCGAAGGAATATACCCGCGTGCTCGCGCTGTCCGGCGGACTGCCCGTCAAAGTCGGCGAAGACGTGGTCGGGGCCGTCGGCGTGTCCGGATCGCCCGGCAGGGACGACGAATGCTCCAAGGCAGGCATCGACAAGGTGGCCGACCAGCTCAAGTAAGCCACGGCCAGGCTGCGCTGCCGCTCTACGGGCGTTGCGAAGCACTCGGCCGAAAATGATGCTTGCCCATGTCCGACGCCTTTCCCCAGCGCATTGTTTGCCTGACCGAGGAGCCCACCGAAGTGCTCTACGCCATCGGCGAAGCCGATCGTATCGTAGGCATTTCCGGATTCACCGTGCGGCCCGCAGGAGCGCGGAAAGAAAAGCCGAAGGTCTCGGCCTTCACCAGCGCCAGGATCGATGACATCGTTCGGCTCGAACCCGATTTCGTGATCGGCTTCTCCGACATCCAGGCTGATATCGCGCAGGCCCTCATCAAGCGCGGCATCGAGGTATGGATCAGCAATCACCGCTCCGTGGCGAGTATCCTCGCCTATGTACGTCGCCTCGGCGCCATGGTCGGTGCGTCGGAGCGGAGCGAACGCTATGCGGCAGCGCTCGAAGCGCACGTCGCCCAAGTGCGCGCAGCGGCGCTTCGCCTGCCCCGTCGGCCGCGCGTCTATTTCGAGGAGTGGGACGAACCGCAGATCAGTGCCATCCGCTGGGTTTCGGAGCTCATCGACATCGCCGGCGGCTCCGACATATTCCCCGAGCGAGCGGCGAGCAGCCTTGCTCAGGGCCGCATCGTCGCCGATCCACAGGAGGTTGTGCGCAGCCGGCCGGATATCATCATCGGCTCGTGGTGCGGCAAGAAGTTTCGACCCGAGAGCGTGGCGGCGCGATCGGGCTGGGCAGACATCCCCGCGGTGCGAGATGGAGAGCTCCACGAGATCAAGTCACCCATCATCCTGCAGCCCGGGCCTGCGGCGCTCACCGACGGGTTGGATGCCTTGCATGCCATCATCGCGCGCTGGGCGAGCGTTTCGTAGTGAAGTTCCGGAGGCATTCGATGAGCACAGCCCGTTTCATGATGATTCCCGGCGCACCCGCGCCGGTGGCGCCGTTCTCGCACGCGGTCGAAGTCGACGGATGGATCTTTGTCACTGGACAGATGCCCACCGATCCGAACGATGATCGCGCGCCGCTGCCAGCGGGTATCGAGGCCCAGACCCGCCGTGTGATGGACAATCTGATCCTGGTGCTGAAAGGCGCGGGCCTCAGGCTCGAGCACATCGTGGCGGCGCGCGCGTTCCTCACCCAATTTGAACGCGACTACGGCCCGATGAACGACGTCTATCGTTCCTATTTTCCGGCGGATCGCTTGCCGGCACGGACGTGTGTCGGCGTGAACGGCCTCGCGCGCAGTGCGCTGGTCGAGATCGACTGCATCGCGCGAAGGCCTTAGACGACCGCTGCGCTCGCGCGCAGGGCTTCGACCCGGATTTCCTCGGTCAAGCGCGCTTTCAGGGCTGAGAATGCCGGCGTGGTCTTGATGGTGTAGTGCCGCGGGTGCGGAAGGTCGACTGCCGTCTCGGACTTGATGCTACCCGGCCTTGCGGTCATCACCGCCACCCGCCCGCCAACGAAGATCGCCTCTTCGATGTCGTGCGTGACGAAGAGCACGGTTTTCTTCTCCACCTCCCAGATGCCGAGCAGAAGCTCCTGCATGAGCCCCCGCGTCTGATTGTCGAGGGCGCCGAAGGGCTCGTCGAGCAGCAGTATCTTCGGCTCGTTGGCGAGTGCGCGCGCGATCGCGGTGCGCTGTTGCATGCCGCCCGAGAGCATCTTCGGATAATGGTTCTCGAAGCCGCGCAAGCCCACGCGTTCGACATAGCGCGCGGCGATCTCGTCCTGGCGCACCTGCGCCACGCCTTTCTCGCGCAGACCGAAGCAGATGTTCTGGCGCACGGTCAGCCACGGGAACAATGTGTACGACTGAAAAACCATGCCGCGATCGGCTCCAGGCGCGCTGACGGGCGCGCCATCGAGGAACACGCGGCCGGATGTGGGCACGTCGAGCCCGGCGACGATCCGCAGGAGAGTCGACTTGCCGCATCCCGACGGCCCGAGGATCGAGATGAAGTCGTTGTCCGCGACCGTGAGCGTCGTCGGCTCGAGCGCAACCGTCGGCGCATGGCGACGTCCGCCGGGGAAAGTGCGGCTGACGGCGTCGATCGCGAGCCTGCTCATTTCAGGCGAGGCTCCACGCAAACAAGCGCTGATTCGCCCACTTGAATGCGAAGTCGGACACGAGGCCGATCATGCCGATCACGATGATGCCGAAGATGATCTGGCCGGTATTGAGCAGCGCCTGGCTGTCGGTGATCATGTGCCCGATGCCGCTCGACGCGCCGATCAGTTCGGCGACGATCACGTACGTCCATGCCCATCCGAGCACCAGCCGCAGCGTCTCGGCGATCGCCGGGGCGGAGTTGGGCAGCAGCACGCGGCGCACGACGCCGCGCGCGTCCGCGCCGAGCGTGTATGCGGCCTCTACAAGATCGCGGCGAGTGCCGCCCACGGTGACGGCGACCATCAGCACGATCTGGAAGAACGAGCCGATGAAGATCACGAGCAGCTTCTGCAGCTCGCCGATGCCTGCCCACAGGATCAGGAGCGGGATGAATGCCGAA
>VBCL01000367.1:0-2449 GCA_005888865.1 Betaproteobacteria bacterium
CACGGCGTAGGCGAGCGGCAGCCCGATCGCGGCGCACGCCGCACAGGTCAGCGCGACCACCGCGAGGCTCGCGCCGAACGCCCGGCGGAAGCTTGGATCGCCCGCGACGTCGCGGTACCACTGCGTCGTGAAACCGGTCGGCAGAAGCGTGTTGAGCCATAGCCCGCCCACCGATCCGACGAGGAGCAGCGCGATCGGCACGACGAGGTACGCGAGGTAGGCGGCGGTGACCCAGCGCAGGAACATGGGCGTTGGCATCAGTTCTTGGGGACGCGCATTGTATAACCCGGCAGCCGAGCTTCTGCTTGACCGCTATCCCCCACCGCGACACAATCGTCCGCGAGTTCATAAGAGCACGCGTCCGCTGCGGCGCCGTGCCACTTTTGCAGGAGGAGCGATGAAAGTCGATCGCATCGGTCTTGTTGGCGTTGCTGCGTTCGCAGCCGCGCTCGCCATCCCCGCTGTGGCGCAGGAAGTCACGATGATGACCGGCCCGCAAGGCGGTTCGTGGATTCCGCTGGGCGGCGCGCGGCTCCTACAGCCGCCGGGTGCCGGCATCGCCAACGTGCGCGGCATCGACGAAGGCAAGGCGCAAATCGGCTTCGCCAACTCGTCGACGACCGTGGATGGCGTCGAGGGCCGCGCTCCCTACCCGAAGAAGGTCACCAAGGTCTGCCAGGTGGCCAATCTCTATCCGCAATACTTCCAGGTCGTCGCACTCTCGGACGCGAAGGTGAATTCGTTCGGCGATTTCAAGGGCAAGACGCTGGTCACGCAGCCGAAAGGCAACACCGCGGAAATCGTGACCGGGGAAGTGCTCAAGATCAACGGCATGAGCTATCAATCGCTCGGCAAGGTGAATTACCAGGCGTCCTACACCGACGCGGTCGACATGATGAAGGACGGCCACGCACAGGTGTTCACGCTCGGCACGACCGCCCCCGCCTCCGCGGTGATGGACCTCGCCAGCGCGCGCGACATCAACCTCGTGCCCGTCGACGACAAGACGATGAGCGAGCTGAAGAAGATCAATCCAGGTTACAACAAGCTCGTCATCAAGGCTGGCACCTATCCGAAGCAGGACAAGGACGTGCCCGCGATCGGCTACACGACGCACATCATCGCTGCCTGCGATCTGCCCGAAAACGTCGTCTACGCCATGACCAAGACGATGGCCGTGCACGTCAACGACATGGCGGCGGTCGTGAAGCCGATCGCCGGATTGACGGCCAAGGACATGGCCATGGACATCGGCGTGCCGATGCACAAGGGCGCGGCGAAGTACTACAAGGAGGTGGGCGCGATGTAGCACGCGGACGTTCGTTCCGCGAGCGACGGGGCGGTGCAGGGCCGCCCCGCTTGCTGTCCAGCGAAGCCAGGTACCCTCTTCCCGCTAACCCCGTGTCCCCACGCTCACCCCAGCCCTCTCCCGCCTTGGCGGGAGAGGCGGCCGTAATCGTCAGCGATGAAGCGCAGCCGACCACGCCGACGAGCGTGGCATTGCGCTGGCTCATCAACATCGTCGCGGTGGCGATGTCGCTCTACCACATGTACGTCGCCGCATTCGGCCCGCCCGAGGCGATCGTCTTCCGCGGCACGCACCTGCTGTTCGCGCTGACGCTGGTGTTCCTGCTCTATCCGCTGCGGCCGGGTCGCTCCGCCGCCTGGCGCAGCGCCGACCTGCTGCTGCTCGTGATCGGCTTCGGTTTCGTCCTGCACATCTTTCTCAACTACGACTACTTCATCAACCGCATCATCTACATCGATGACCTGACCGCGACGGACAAGTTCTACGCGGTCGCCGCGGTGGCGATCGTGCTCGAAGCGACGCGGCGGGTGATCGGCCTGGCGTTACCGCTCACCGCGATCGCTTTCCTGATCTACGCGGTGTTCTTCACTCGCATCGCGCCGCAGGTGCTGATGGAGCAGCTGTATCTCTCCACCGAAGGCATCTTCGGCTCGACGCTCGGCGTGTCGGCGAGCTACGTGATGCTGTTCGTGCTCTTCGGCGCATTCATGGAGCGCAGCGGAACCGGCCAGCTCTTCATGGACTTCTCGATGTCGCTCACCGGTCACACGGCGGGCGGGCCGGGCAAGGTCGCGATCGTGTCCTCGGCGTTGTTCGGTACCGTATCCGGCAGTGCCGTGGCCAACGTGATGGTCGACGGACCAATCACGATTCCGCTGATGAAGCGCACCGGCTTCCGTCCGCCGTTCGCGGCGGCAGTCGAGGCGGTCGCGTCCACGGGTGGCCAACTCATGCCTCCCGTCATGGGCGCCGCGGCGTTCGTCATGGCGGAATTCCTGGCGGTGCCCTACGCGCAGGTCGCGCTGTGGGCGGCCATCCCCGCGCTCCTCTACTACATCGCGCTCTTCTTCGCGGTGCACTTCGACGCCAAGCGCTTCAAGCTCGCCGGCGTGCCCAAATCCGAGCTGCCGCGCTTCTTCG
>VBCL01000367.1:2471-8413 GCA_005888865.1 Betaproteobacteria bacterium
CGGCGCCGCTGTGCGCGCTCACGGGCGCGCTGGCGTGCATCCCGATGGCGCTGCTGCGCGGGAGTACGCGAGCGGGCATCGGCTGGCGCAACGTCTTCGACGCGCTGGTCGACGGGGCGCGCAACACGCTGTCGGTGGCGATGGCGTGCGCGTGCGCGGGGATCGTCATCGGCTGCGTCACCATCACCGGCCTCGGCATCACCTTCACCCAGTTCGTGATCGTGCTCGCGCAGAATTCGCTGATCCTCGCGCTGGCGCTGACCGCGGTCGCGGGCATCGTCCTCGGCATGGGCATGCCGACCACGCCGTCCTATATCGTCATGGTTTCGCTGCTCGTGCCGGCGCTGATCAAGATGGGTGCGATCGCGCCGGCGGCGCACATGTTCGCGTTCTATTTTGCGATCCTGTCGGCGATCACGCCGCCGGTCGCGCTGGCGGTGTTCGCCGCGGCCGGCCTCGCCAAGTCCGACCTCTGGAGCACCGGCTGGCAATCGGTGCGCATTGCGGCGGCGACCTACATCGTGCCGTTCATGTTCGTCTACGAGCCGTCGATCATGATGATCGGGGACTGGCTCACCATCGTCACTTCGACGACATCGGCGGTCGTCGGCGTCATGTGCCTCGCCGCCGGATTGCAGGGCTATCTGCTGCGCGTGGCGACATGGTGGGAGCGCATCGTGCTGGTCATCGCCGCGTTCCTGCTGATCAAGCCGGGCTACATCTCCGATGCGATCGGCGTCGTGCTGCTGGCGATCGTCCTGCTGGCGCAGCGGCTGCCGGTGCGCGCGGCCGCGAAGTAGGACAATCGCCGCCGGTCGCTCGGAAATTGCCCGCGTCGGGGGGCAAGCGTAGACTTCCCGCCGCCGGCATCGCCGGTTGCCACAACAATACAGGGAGAAATCATGCGAACGATATTTATCAGCGTCATCGCGGCATTGCTGCTTGCCGCGCTTCCGGTCGCAGCGCAGAAGGCGCCGCAGAACGCAACTCAGTTCTACATGGAGTACCACGATGCCTGGGTCAAGGCGAAGTCGATGGACACGCTGCTGCCGTACATGGACAAGACCAGCCGCGGCCAGTACGACGCCACGCCCAAGGAACAGCGAGGGCCGATGTTCCAGATGATGAAGGGGATGGGCGGCCAGCTCACCAACGTCAAGGTCGCCAAGGAAACCAAGAAGGGCGACGGCTACATGCTCGACCTCACGGCGATGGGGCCGGACAAGAAGGCCGCGACGGGCAGCGCCGAAGTGATCATGGAAGGCGGCGCGATGAAGCTCAAGAGCGAGAGCTGGAAGATGTAGTCCCGCGTTACCTCGCCGGTCGACACGGCCTAGGAGCCTGTCGGGCTTGCTCTCACGTATGCGTTGCTGGCCAAACGGCGATGAATGCAAGGCGCTCGGCGCAGCGAATAGCTCGGCCTATTCGCAAGCCGAGCAACACCGCAGGCGCGCCGTTTGGCCGCAACCCGAAGGGACGGGGGCGCTTTGGGCGCATTCCGTTGTTGCCGGCCGCTTGCAGTGGACGTGCACTGCGGCGCGGCCGGCGCCTAGGACTGCCTCCCAAAGCGCCGCCGTCGCATGCGCGACAGTAAGCCCGACAGGCTCCTGGGTGGTGCGCGTGCAGAACGCTCGCCGCCCGCCGTTGTCCACTCCAGAGTGCGAAGGGCAGACGTCCGGTGGATCGTTCCGTCCGGGCCCTTGCGCTGCGGGCAGCGTGGTCCGCAGGCGTCCATATGGAGGTAAGGCGATGAAAGTTAAGGAAGCAATGACCGGCGACGTAACGCTGGTGAACCCCGATCAAACCATCCGCGAAGCCGCGCAGATGATGATCGAGATCGACGCCGGCGCGCTGCCGGTGGCCGAAAACGACCACTTGGTCGGCATGATTACCGACCGCGACATCGCTGTGCGCGGGGTCGCGCTGGGCAAAGCACCCAACACCAAGGTCCGCGAAATCATGAGCGGAGAGGTGCTGTACTGTTTCGACGACGAAGAGCTGACCCACGTGTCTCGCAATATGAGCGACATGAAGGTGCGGCGCCTGCCCGTGGTCAATCGCGACAAGCGGCTTGTGGGCGTTATCTCGTTTGGCGATCTCGCTCGTAACGAGCAGCCGACCACCGTCGGCCGCGCGGCCTCGCGCCTGTCCGAGCCGGGCGGGAAGCATTCGCAGGCGGCGCGCTGACGGATCGATCCGCCTGACGTCGCCGGCTGAGCGCGCGACTGTCCGCGCGAGTCGTGGCGCTCGCGCCCGAAAAACGGGGCGCGTGGTGAAACCGCCATCCGCCCCCATGTACGCGGTGTGAACCCGCGCGGTACTCGTCTGCTGGTCGACGCGCTGGCCTTCGCCGCATACAAGCATCGGCTTCAGCGGCGCAAGGACCCTGAGGCGTCGCCCTACATCAATCATCCGATCGCGCTCGCCCACGTGCTCACCGACGAGGCGGGCATGACCAACGCCAGGCTCCTCGCCGCGGCGATCCTGCACGACACGATCGAGGACACCGAGACGACCTACGAGGAGCTGCGCGAGCGTTTCGGCAAGACGATCGCGGGCGTGGTGCGCGAAGTCTCCGACGACACGACCTTGCCCAAGGCGGAGCGCAAGCGGCTGCAGATCGAGCACGCCGAGCATCTGTCGCGCCGGGCACGGCTGGTGAAGCTCGCCGACAAGATCTGCAACGTGCGCGACGTGGCCGCCAATGCTCCGCACGACTGGCCCCTAGCCCGCCGCCGCGAATATTTCGACTGGGCGAAAGCAGTCGTCGACCGCATCCGCGGGACGAACAAGAACCTCGAGCGAGCGTTCGACGAGGCGTACGCGGGACGGCCGTAACGCGCTTGCGCGGCGCACGGCAGCGCTGCATCGGATTCAGTCCGACACATCGCGTCATGCGCAGTTCGTGTTGCGGTGCAACGCCCTCGTAACTGTTCACTCCCGTCAACTGTCCAATTCTCCATCGCGTTATTGCAGTAACGCGTCAACGGAGGTCATAGCCATGAAGGCAGTGATTGCAATCGTCCGGCCTCGATTCGTTCGTTCTCTTTTACTCGCCGTCGCGCTGCTCGGCGCGACGTTCACATCGTCGGCTTCCGTGTTCGTATCGGTCGCGTTCGCACCGCCGCCGCTTCCCGTGTACGCGCAACCCATCTGTCCGGGCCCCGAATACATCTGGGTACCGGGCTACTGGGCGTACGGTCCCGAAGGCTATTACTGGGTGCCCGGAACCTGGGTGCTCGCGCCTTTCTTCGGCGCGCTGTGGACGCCGGGTTACTGGGGCTGGAGCGGCGCGGTGTACCTGTGGCACCCCGGCTACTGGGGACGGCACGTCGGCTTCTACGGCGGTATCGACTACGGCTTCGGCTACTTCGGCGTTGGATACGCGGGTGGCTATTGGGATCGCGGAGGGTTCTACTACAACACGGCGGTGAACAACGTCAACGTGAACATCGTCCGAACCACGTACAACCGACCCGTCGCGCACAGCGCGGGGGTCACCCATGTGAGCTTCAACGGCCCGGGTGGCGTCAGCGCGCGTCCGTCTTGCTGAGCGAGACGCGCATCGCGCGGCGACGCCGCTGCAGGTACGGCACGAGCGACTCGCGGGCAGCAACCGCGCGCTGCTCGCATCGGTGAATCACGGCTCGCCGTCGCTGGCGGCAACGCCCAGGCCAGCCGCGTTCGCGCAAGCCCAGGCGAGCGCCGGGACAGCGGGCCGCGCGGGCCGAGCGCCTAATGAGGCGGCGCCGCGCAACGGTCGGGAGCTCCGTGCCGAACCCAACGCGCCGCATGCTGCGTCACCGCGCGGCAATCGGGAATTCCGGACGGAGCATGGCGGCCCCCGCGCGAATGCGGGTCCGTCGCAGACTGAGCGGATGCCAACGCCCGAACGTCACGCGCGGACTGCGCCTCAGATCCAGAAGCAGCCCGCCCCGGAACGTCAAGTAGAACGCCACGCACAGAGCGCGCCGCGGATGCAGAGCCAGCCCACGCCGGAACGTCACGTCGAGCGTCACGCACAGAGCGCGCCGCAATTTCCGCGGATGCAGAACCCGCCCGCGCCGGAACGTCACGTCGAGCGTCACGCACAGAGCGCGCCGCAATTTCGAGCGCAGGAGGCGCCGCGGATGCAGAGCACGCCCGCGCCCGAGCGTCCCGCCCGGACTGCGCCGCAGATCCAGAGCCAGCCCGCGCCGGAACGTCACGCGCAGAACATGCCGCGTCCGCAAAGCGCGCCCGCATCGGAATTCCACGCGCAGAATCCGCCGCGTATGCAGAGCCAGCCCGCGCCGGAACGTCAGGCGCAGAGCGCGCCCCGTCCGCAAGGACAGCCGCATGAAAGCCGCGGCGGTGGAGAAAAGCGCGGCGAAGAAAGACACGGTCAGTAGAACGGCGTGAACCCGGGGTGAGTGCGGAGCGCGAACCCCGGGAGAGCGACGCACCCAGTCGGCGCTGAGCCCTGTCGTTCCGGTCCTCTTACTACGACAACCGATACGGCTCGAGCTGTAGCGATTCGAGCCGGGAGCCGAGCATGACCACGCTCCCGGCGCGGCGGCTGATGCCGTCGTCGGAGAAGTCGAAGAGAAACGTCCGGCGAAGCCGGGCGTGACCTTCGTCATCGCGCGCCAGCCGCGTGCGTGCGCCCTGGACGGTGTAATCGAGAAATTGCAGGCCGCGCTGCCCGCACGCGTCCCTGGCGATGCGGATGGCCGCTTCGCGCACCCTCAACCCGTCGAGGACAAGCGCCACGACGAGCAGCACAATGGCGATTCCAAGCGCTTCCCACATGGGCGTGGTCTCTTTGCTTGATCCTTCGGCTTCGCGTGACGTGCAGTTGGGGACGGCCACGATTATCGCAACCCCGCGTGCGGCCAGCCAGCGCGGGCCGTGGCGCCGATGCAAGCGGGGTGTAACCTTGCTCGATTACTTGATTCCGCGAACTTTTTCCCCGTAGTCGAAGCCGAAGCCCACATGAACGCCGCAGGGCCGCCCCAAGGCGTGAATTGCGCCCCCGCTTTTGGGGGCAGCGCAGCGGCCGAATTGATAAATGAGGCCGCAAGCGTGGGGGTCCTTCCATGAACGCCGCAGGGCCGCTCCCCTTCAGCCGCCGTCGGTTCCTCTGCACGCTCGCCGCCTCCGCGCTTCCGATGTGGCCGCGGCTCGCTTCGGCGCAAGCATCGACGCCTATCACCCGCGTGATTCCGGCGACGGGGGAAGTGCTGCCCGCAATCGGCGTCGGAAGCTGGATCACCTTCAACGTTCCTCCCGATACACCTGCGGCCACTGCGCTCGTCCCGGTGCTCCGGACGTTCTTCGATCGCGGCGGGGCGATGATCGATTCCTCGCCGATGTACGGCTACTCGGAGACGATCATCGGCGGGATGCTCAGGCAGGTCCCGCATCCGCGGCTTTTTTCCGCGACCAAGATCTGGACCGTAGGCAAGGCGCTGGGCCAGATGCAATTCGACCGTTCGTTACGCCTCTGGGGCGTTCCCAAGCTCGATCTCGTCCACATCCACAACCTGCTCGACTGGGAGACGCATCTTCCGACACTGAAAGCGCTCAAGGCCGCGGGCCACGTACGTTACATCGGTGTCACGACCTCCGAAGGCGCGAAGCACGACGAGATGGAGCGGGCGCTCAAGCGCGAGCGGTTCGACTTCGTGCAACTCACGTACAACTTCGCCGATCGGCGCGTCGAGGAGCGATTGCTGCCCCTCGCCGCGGAGCGGGGAGCGGCGGTCGTCATCAACCGCCCCTTCGACGGAGGGCGGCTGTTTTCTGCGGTGCGCGGCCAGACTCTCCCCGCATGGACCCGGGAGTTCGACTGTGAAAGGTGGTCGCAATTCTTCCTCAAGTTCATCCTCTCGCACCCTGCCGTGACCTGCGCGATTCCCGCGACCCATCAGACCGAGCACATGGTCGAGAACATGGTCGCG
>VBCL01000368.1 GCA_005888865.1 Betaproteobacteria bacterium
CCGGTGCGGTGTCCGGTGCATTGAAGGCGAGCCCGACGCTGCATCTGTCCGACGCGGAGATCGGCGCCTCGGCAAGCGCGTATCTCGCCGGCGCGGTGCTTGGCGCTTTCTTTTTCGGCTGGCTGACCGATCGCCTCGGCCGCAAGCGGTTGTTCTTTGTCACGCTCGGCGTCTACATCGCCGCCACCGCCGCCAGCGCGCTCGCACCCGACTTTGCGATGTTCGCACTGTTCCGCTTCATCACCGGCGCCGGCATCGGCGGCGAGTACACCGCGATCAACTCGGCATTGCAGGAATTGATTCC
>VBCL01000369.1 GCA_005888865.1 Betaproteobacteria bacterium
GCGGCCTTGCCGCGCACGCGCGTTGAACGCAACTCCCGCCGTACTCCGGTAATGCTGCACGTCGTGCGCGCGGGGCGCGTGATGCTGCACGTCATTCAGGGCCTCGCGACCACTGCGCTGGTGTTCCCGCTGTTGCGCATGCCGGAGCGCTACGCACTCATCCGCCGCTGGAGCAGGCAGCTCTTGCGGATACTTCGCGTCAGCACGCGCATCGAAGGACTGCCCGAAGGCGATCTGCCAGGCAATCTCCTCATCGTCGCCAACCACATATCGTGGCTCGATATCTTCGTTCTCCACGCGGTGCGGCCATCGCGGTTCATCGCCAAGGCGGAAGTGAGGCGATGGCCGGTGCTCGGACACCTGGTCGCCGGGTGCGGAACGCTGTTTCTCGACCGCGGTCGCCGCAAGGATGCGCACCGCATCAACGAGCAGGCGCGCAGTGCCCTGGCCGCGGGCGATACGATCGCCATCTTTCCCGAGGGAACGACGAGCGACGGCAGGAGCGTGCTACCGTTCCGCAGTTCCCTGTTGCAGCCGATCGTCGACGCCCGCGGCCACCTGCAGCCGGTTGCGATCCGTTACCTCGGGCCCGGCGGTATTCACAACGACGCGCCGGCCTACGTGGGAGAAACGACGTTCCTCGATTCGTTCTGGCGTGTGCTGGGAGAACGCCGCCTTGTCGTAGAGCTTACGTTCGGCCCGCAGCTCGCGACGCACGCGCGGCATCGGGGAGAGCTTTCGCGCCAGGCCGAGGCGATCATCCGTCGGGCTTTGGAGCAATCGCAGCGCGACTCGGGACCTGGAATACACGACCATCGTCGAGTCTCACCGCGGTGAGCGGGCCGCCCCACACGCAGCCGGAGTCGAGCATCAGGACGTTCGGTGCAATCATCAGATCGAGCGTCGACCAGTGCCCGCAGAAGATCGTCGCGCCCGCGGATTTTCGCGTCGGGTGCTCGAACCAGGGCGCGTGTCCCGGCGGCGCATGATTGGGCCCCCGTTTTTCCGCGAATTCCATCGTCCCGTCCGCGGCACAGAAGCGTAAACGCGTGCACGCATTGACGATCACCCGCAGCCGATCGGCGCCGGCGAGGCCGTCGTCCCAATGCGCGGGTTGATTGCCGTAGAGCTCGCGCAGGAAATCGTCGTGCGCCGAAGAGGCGAGCACCGCCTCCACCTCGCGCGAAAACATCACGGCGTCGGCAGGGGTCCATGAAGGAAGGAGGCCCGCGTGCACCATCAGGCGCTCGCCCTCACGGACGACCAGCGGACGCCGGCGCAACCAATCGAGCAGTTCGTCCCGGTCCGGGGCGTCGAGCACGGCCGAGAGCGTGTCGTGCCGATGCGGTCGCCGGTGGCCGGCTGCCACGATCAGCAAGTGAAAGTCGTGGTTGCCCAGAACGATCGTCGCGGCGGCGCCCAGCGACTTCACGGTGCGCAACACCGATAGCGAATCGGGACCACGGTTGACCAGATCGCCGACGAGCCACAGCCGGTCGCGGGCCGGTTCGAACGCAATCGTGTCCAGAAGCTGCTGGAATTCGGAGTAGCAGCCCTGAATGTCGCCGACGACGTAGTGGCTCATCGAGCAAAGCCTGACCGATGAAAAGCACGACCCGTGAAACGTGAGGGGTACAGGGCGGGTGGATTCCGGCTGTCGCCTGCGCCTATTTCTTGAGCGTCAGGATCCAGGCGACCAGCGCTTTGATGTCGTCGTCGGAAACGGCGGCGTTGGGCGGCATCGGAACCTGCCCCCATACGCCGGCCCCACCCGTCTTCACCTTCTGTGCAAGCTTCGCAGGAGCATCCTTGTCGCCGTTGTATTTCGCGGCGACCTCCTGATACGACGGACCGACGATCTTCTTGTCGACGGCGTGACACGCGGCGCACCCGTCCTTTTGCATCATTGCCGGACCGCTCGTCATGTCCAGTGGCGCGCCTGGTTTCGGAGCGGCCGCGGCGGGCCCCGGTGGCGGAGGGGCGGGCGCCGGCGCGGTCGCGACTGCTGGCGCGCCACCCGCTGCAGGAGCGGGTGCCGGCGCTGCGGGTGCAGGAGGCTCCTTGAAGCTCGCGCCCGAGCGATTGGACATGTACACGACGCCGCGCTGGACTTCGACGTCGGCGAGATCCGGATTGCCGCCCTTCGGCGGCATGCCCTTGTCGGTACCGTTGATGGCGTGCGCAAAGAGCTGATCGACGCTCTGCTTGATGCGCGGGCCCCACGCGCCGTTGTCGCCGACCTTGGGCGCGCCGGCGATGCCCGCCTCGTGGCAGGTCTTGCACACGGCCTGGTAGACCTGCTCGCCGCTCATGTTGCCCTTGGGCGCGTTGGCCTCGGCAAGCGTCACCTCGCCGACCGGCTTGATGCGGTTAAGCACACCGGTCTCGGTGTCTTCCGTCGCGCCCGGTCTGACACCGGTGATGAGTTGCGAAAGCAGCACGATGAGCGCGATCGGTACCGCGAATGCCAGCACCACAACCACGATAAGCTGTTTCGGCGTCTTGATGAAGGAACTGTGCTCGTCGCTCAT
>VBCL01000370.1 GCA_005888865.1 Betaproteobacteria bacterium
TTCCATGTTGCTCGCAACGGCCTTTGGATCGCCGTCGGCGATCTTCCGGCCGGCGACGAGCACGGCGATGCGTTCGGAGAAGTTCATGACCGCGCGCATGACGTGCTCGATCATGATCACGGCCACACCCTGCTGCTTGAGCCCTGAAAGCAGCGCGAGGATCTCGTCAACCTCCGAGGTCGAAAGACCCGCCATGGCCTCGTCCGAGATCAGGAGCTTCGGTTTCGCCGCCATCGCCCGCGCAAGCTCGAGCTTGCGCATGTCGACCTGGGTGAGGCGTCCGGACATCGCCTGCGCCTTGTCGCCGAGGCCGACCTGCTGGAGGATATGCAGCGCTTCGTCGGTCACATGGCTCGTCGGAAGCTTCTCGTGCTTCTGTATGCGCAGGTTGTCGAGCACCGACATGCTGGCGAACGGCCGCGGGATCTGAAAGGTGCGCGCGAGCCCGAGCCGGGTACGGCGGTGCGGCGGGTCCTTGCCAACGTCGCGCCCTTCGAAGCGGATGCCGCCTTCTTCGTTGCGCAGCGTCCCAGCGATGCAGTTGACCAACGTGCTCTTACCCGAACCGTTCGGTCCGATCAGGCCGAGGCGCTCGCCGGGCCGCACGACGAGATCGACCCTGTCGAGCGCGGTGAAGCCGCCAAACCGCTTGGTGATGGCCGAGACTTCAAGCAGCGACTCTCCCGAAACGTTCGCCACTAGCGTTTCCTCCGCCGCCAGGCGTCGACCCAGCCCATGATGCCATTGGGTGCGAGCGTCACGAACACGACCAGCAGCACGCCGACGATCAGCAGGTTCCAGGCCGACGAAATTGTCACCTGAACCACCTGCTGGACTGTGCCCAGGAGTACCGCGCCGATCACGGGCCCGAGCCAGCTCATCATGCCGCCGATCAGCGGCATGGCGATGCTGTTCACCGCGTAGGAGAGATTGAACGCCGCACTCGGCTCGACGTACGACAGGTAATACGGAAACGTCGTGCCGGCCATGCCCATCAGCGCGCCGCTCACCGTCGCGGAGAAGAGTTTGAGCCGCAGCGTTGGCACGCCGGCGCATTCCGCGGCGAGCTCGTCGTCGCGTATCGCGGCGAGGCCTCGTCCGAGGCTCGAGGTCTCGATCGTGCGAGCGACGATCAGGGCCAGCGCGGTCATCAGCACCATCGCCGAGTAGAGCAGGTGAATGTAGCGCGGCAGCCCGAACGGTACGACGCGGGGCTGCAGGATGTACGCGCCGCGGGCTCCGCCCACATAGTCCCAGTTCACCACGAACGTATACAGCACGACTGCGAGGGCGAGCGTGGCGATCGCGAAAAACACGCCGCGCATGCGCAGCGTGAGATAGCCGACCGCCAGCCCGAGCAGGCCGGCGGCGAGCGTGCCGATCACGATCATCACGATCAACGGCGGTTGTTGCAGCGCCTTGTAGAGGAAAACCGTCGAGTAGGCGCCGGTCGCGAAGAACGCTGCTGAACCGAAGTTCACGTAGCCGGTGTAGCCGCCGAGGATGTTCCACGCCGTGGCGAGAATGATGAACTGCAACACGGTGTACGCCGCGGAGAAGACGTAATCGTTGGGAATGAACCGGCTCGCAGCGATGATCACGAGAGCCGCGATTAATGCAGCGGCGATGAAGAGCCTGTTACTCATGGGCGGGCCCCCACGCTTGCGGCCTCATTAACCCATTCGGCCGCTGCGCTGCCCCCAAAAGCGGGGGCGCAATTCGCGCCTTGGGGCGGCCCGGCGGCGCTCATCGCCCGAGCAGGCCCGAAGGCTTGAAGGCGAGTGCGGCAAGGAGCAGCCCGAAGGAGACCGCCGGCGCCCACGACGGGCCGAAGAACGTGGACGTGAACGACTCGGCGATCCCGAGCACGAACGCACCGAGTAGCGTGCCCCAGATCGAGCCCATGCCACCCAGCACGCAGACCGCGAACACCAGGCCGATATATTCGCGTCCGATGGCGGGCTGGACCGGCTGGATCACGATCAGGAAGGCACCTGCGACGCCTGCGGTCGCGATCGAGAGGGCAAAGGCAAACTCCTTTACCCGGGTTGGATCGACGCCCATCAGGCGCAGCGCGAAAGGATCCTGCGCCACGGCCAGTACCGCGCGGCCGAAGAAGGTGTGCGTCAGGAAGAGCTGCACCCCGACCACCATCGCGACCGAGACCAGGAACGGCACGACCAGACGCATTGGAAAACCGACCGCGCCGAGCCTCCAGGTCGTCTCCGAATAGGCGGTCTGCACCATGCGGTAGTCGACGCCGAAGATCAGGACCAGCGCCACTTCGGTGATGAACAGGATCCCGAAGAAGAACGCGAGACCGCGCAGCGACTCCTGTCCGCGCCTTTCGAAGCACAAGTAGTAGATGCGATAGAGCAGCAACCCGAGCAGGAAGAAGAGCGGCGACAGCACGAGAGAGATCACGATCGGGTCGACGCCCATCCGCTCGTTGACGATGTAGGCAATGTACGAGCCGAGGATGATGAACGCCGGATGCGCGATGTTGACGACGTCGAGCATCCCGAACGAGATCGAGATGCCGACGCTTACCGCTGCGTAGAAGCCGCCGAGCAGAAGCCCGGCGACGATGGCGTTCAGGATCAGCGCCGCCGGGAAGTCCATCGTGAGCAAATCTCGAATTCCAGGAGGCGATGCGTGCGCGCCTCTTACTTCTTGGCGTCCTGATACGGCGCCACAAGGGTGCCGGTCTTGTACTGCGCCGGCGCGATCACCGTGACGTGGCCCGGCTTCTTCCATTGCTCGAGATCGTTGCCGGCGATGCCGTGGTACTGCACGGTCATCATCCGCGGCACCGACCACTCGCCGTTCTTGGCGAACCGGACCTTGCCGACGAACGTGTCGAACTCGTTCTTGTGGATGTAGTCGGCGAGCTTCGTCTGATCGAGGCCGCCGGTGGCTTTGATCGCCTGCTCGAGCACCTGCATCATCGCGTAGGAGTACGGCGGCAGATAGTATCCGAGCGGATCCACGCCTTCCTTCACCGCGCGCGCCTGGTATTTGGCGAGGAACTGCTCCAGGAAGGGAAACTGCTGCGCGACTTCGGGCGTATACGATTCGTAGTTGACGATGCCGTTCAAAAGCGGCCCGAGCTGGGTCCTGAGCGCGGCGAATTGCGGACCGACCAATCCGCCGCCGAACATCCGCGTCTTCAAGCCCACTTCGTTCACCGCGCGCACCATGCCTGCCGAGTCGGGCGGGTACGAGGCGAGGAACACGATATCCGGGTTGGCCGCCTGGATTGCGCGCACGATCGGCGAGAAGTCGACCGTGTTTGGGGGATAGGTCTTGTCGTAGACGACCTTCAATCCAAGCCGCTTCACGTTGGCGCGCGCGCCTTCCAGCGCCAGCGCGGGATATTCCGCATCGGCGCCGACCAGCGCGACCGTCTGCGGTTTGGGGTTGAGCGACGCCGCCACGTCGAAGAAGCCGCGCGACCAGTCGATCGCGGGCTCGGGTCCAGCCGGCATGATCTGGAAGTAGCGCTCGTAGTCGAACTTGGAGTTGACGTTGAGTCCGAACAGCGACATGAACACGAGGTTACGCTGCATCATGATCGGCATCGCCGGCGCGATGACGTTCGTACCGTACCCGGAGACGACCAGATCGACCTTGTCCACGTCGAGCAGCTTGTTGTAGATACTGGGCACCGTCGATGGATTGGTCTGATCGTCGTAATAGACGAACTCGACCTTCCGGCCCAGGATGCCGCCCTTGGCATTCACGTCATCCTTCCAGATCTCCATCGAGATGAGGGCCGCCTTGCCGTTGCCCGCCAGCGGTCCGGTAAGGCTCATGCCGAAGCCGATTTTCAGA
Source organism: Betaproteobacteria bacterium (assembly GCA_005888865.1). Lineage (GTDB taxonomy): Bacteria > Pseudomonadota > Gammaproteobacteria > Burkholderiales > Casimicrobiaceae > PALSA-1003. The sequence continues at coordinate 3,835 of VBCL01000370.1, forward strand.
GGCTGTTGCGCGTGCGCCGCGCCTGCGATGGCCATCGAAAGGGCGATGTCTTGAGTCTGCTCATTGGGATGTCTCCTCCTAGGAGTCAAAGATGCTTACACAGCGGTTTCGGCGCGTCAATTGAGGTCGTCGCCCCGGCGCAGGCCGGGGCCCAATTTGCCTTCCCTCACTTCGCCTTCATGGAGGCCTGAGCCCGGTACCAGTCCGCGATCTGCTCGCCGGTCCAGTGCAGAACGCCTGGTTTGCTGAGGACGTAACGATACAACTGCTCGAGATAACCGATGCGGTGCGGAACGCCCGAGATGTAGGGGTGGACGCTGATCGCCATGACACGGAGCGCCGACGCGCTGTCCTCGTACAGGCGATCGAAGTGGTCGCGGCCGCGGCGCAACATCTCTTCGGCCGAATGATGCTGCACGACCATCATAGCGATGTCGTTCACCTCGACGGTGTAGGGAATCGAAACCACCGGGCCGTGCGCGGTCGCGATATAGACCGGCTGGTCGTCGAGCACCCAGTCGGCGACGTATTCGATGCCGGCTTCGGCGAGGTGATCGATGGTGTCGAACGTTTCCGTCAGGCCGGGACTCTCCCAGCCGCGGGGCGCCTTGCCGGAAAACGCGCGAATCGCCTCGATGGTGTCCCTGATTGCCGCCCGCTGGTCCTCGACCTTGTGCATCGGCGTCTGCAGCCAGCCGTGACCCATGAATTCCCAGCCTGCGTCCTTCGCCGCCTGCGCGATGCGCGGATAGTTGCGGCACACCACGCCATTGATCGCGAGCGTGGGCGTCACCCCAACTTCCTGCAGGCAGTCGAACAATCGCCAGAAGCCCACTCGCATGCCGTACTCGTGCCACGCCCAGTTGGGCAGGTCGGGCAGCAGCGGCGCGCCCATCGGCGGCGAGAGCACGGTGCGCGGCATCGGCCGCTCGATCCCCCAATCCTCGACGTTGACGATGGTCCACACGACCATGCGCGCGCCGCCGGGAAGCAAGAGCGGCGGCCGGTCGACGATGGCCGAGTAGGGAACACGCTCCCTCGGTGTCAGTGGTGAGGTCATTTCTCGTCATTCCCGCGAATGCGGGAATCCAGTGACTTTCCTCGAACGCCGCTGGGTCCCCGCTTGCTCGCTTCGCGCGGAATCAATTCGATGTCGCGGAGTACCGGATCGTTCGCGCGTGCAACCTCGTTCTCGATCAGCGCGCCGCAGCCTGGGCAGAAGAACTGGCGGAACACGGGCGTCTCGTCGATGTAGCGGCGGTAGTCGCCGATGTTCGGGTTCGCCGTACCGATGTCGGACTCGCGTCGCACGCAGCGATCCTTGTAGTTGTCGCCCAAGCCGCCGAGATCGGCCGCGCACTTGGAGCAGGCGAGCCGCCCGCCGCCTTTTTCCCGGCGCAGGTCAATATTGTCGGTGACGCGCAGGGTACGCTCACCCTCGAGCCGCGTCACGTGGCCATCCTTCCTGCGGTTCGCATCGCGGCGGCCGTCGCGCAACCGTCGTGTCGCAGGCCCATCGACCTGGCCGTCGGCCGCGATTACGACGCCATAGATGTCGCGCGCCGCTGCTATCGAGACCGAACGGTTGTCTATGTCCTCGCGCACGTTCTCCGGATCGCGCTCGAGAGGATCGCCGAAGCCGCCTGCCGCCGACCAGATGACCGCGTAGACGTCGCCGGGCCGCTGCTCGAAGTTCTCCTGGCGGAGCTGCAGCGTGACTTCTTCGCCCTGCAGTTCGGCAATGTCCGCCGGCATCGTATGCGCAGCGACTCTTTCGATGATGTCGGTCTGGCGTTTGAACTTGTACACGTTGGTCGTCGCCGGGTACCCGCCCATCATCCCTGGTGAGGTCGGGATGGCATTGCCGGAGGACAACGTATCCTGCGTGATGAGGGCCGTGTGGTGCGGAATGAAGCACGATTCGGCCGACAGCCCGCCTCGATAGCGTCCCGCGCCGCCGGAATCGATTACTTCCTTGCGATACAAGAAGAGCAGGGGAAACGTCTGCTCGGTGTGCTCGACGTTGGGCAGCTTGCAGATCGGCGTGCGCGACTGGCCGCCGGTCGAGATACCGTCGCCGGTGGCGAACGCACCGATTGCCCCGCCGATCGGGTCCACCAGGATGTAGCCGTACGGCTCTCCCCATTGGTCCGTGCCGCGGAAGATCGTCGCCGGCCATTGGCTGGTGCCGCCGATGCACATGATGTCCTTGCGCATTTCCGCGTCGCTGTGGATCATCTTCGAAAGCACGTTGTAGGCAGGATAGAGCGATATCTCCATCGCGGGAAATTCGCGCAATTGAACGTTCCCGGCGTGGGGTCGAACTCGACGTGGCGCAGAGCGCCTGCGATGCAGAAGTACTGGTCCCAGCACAGCAGCTCGTTCAACGCCACCATGATCGAGCCGCGCCAGCCGGAATACGTGGCGTTCATCGCTCCCGCCTGCGGCGCCGTGCCTTCGTTCTCGAAGACGAGCTTGCTGCCGGTCTTGCGCAGCGTCAACATCACGCAATACGTGCCCCGGTCGCCCGGACGGCAGCACTCGACATACGAGCGCTCGCGCCAAACCCCGTCGGGCAGGCGCTTGAGCTTCTTCAGGAACGCCGCTTCCGCGTTGTCGATGATGCGCCGCATCACGCCCTTGACCACTTCCGGCCCGTAGCGTCCGATCTGCGCCAGCACGCGGTCGCGGGCGGTGATGTTGCCCGCGAGCTGTGCGCGAAAATCGAGCGCGACGGCTTCGGGCTTCCGCGAGGAGCGCAGATAGAGCTCCTCGATGTCGCGCCGGATCTCGTTACCTTCG